>CAZNFR010000049.1:0-26746 GCA_964572225.1 uncultured Bacteroidaceae bacterium | reverse complement strand
AGGAAGAAGAGGGGGCAGAGGGTTGAGCATAGGTAATTTCAAAAGCTACAAATATCAAAAGTCCCGCAACTAAAAATCTCATTGGTTAATTTCTGTTTAATTTGTTTAATGATTCTTGTCAAGCTTTAGACAATTCAAAACTCACATTTATTCAACAGAAAAGCGAAAAAATTGTTTTACAAATGTAATTCTCTCATATATAAACATATACATATAATATATGAATCTGGTCTTTGTTAGGGATATGTTAAAATCCTCTTTTCGATCGTGAGTTTACAAAAAGGCAGATAAATCAAAGACGGAGGCCAGCAGAACAATTTCAGATAAATTCCCTGATGCTCTGCCACCAT
The DNA here is from genome assembly GCA_964572225.1 of uncultured Bacteroidaceae bacterium. Taxonomy (GTDB): domain Bacteria; phylum Bacteroidota; class Bacteroidia; order Bacteroidales; genus CAZNFR01. The sequence goes on along the minus strand of CAZNFR010000049.1, from coordinate 26,396 downwards.
TTAAGAGCCATTTTTTCCTGTCCTTTGGGATTTGGATGGGCCCAGTCGAAGGTATCCGTAAACAGGTGTTGGGGATTTTCGTTCCAGTCTTCGAAATGATTGACGGTTTTTACCGGCGATTTTTCCGTATTCATCTCTTTTGCCAGACGATTGATTACCTCTCTTATCTCGAATGCAGGTCCGCTATCGTTAAAATTGAGGTGACCCAGCAGGATGACAACTTCCGGATTTTTATCCCTGAAGAACAGGATCATTTCCCTGAGCGGCTTATCGACATTTTCTTCGAAATATCCGTTTTTTTGGTCATTGGTTCCAAGATGAACAAGGATAATATCGGGTGGGATGTTATAGGATGAGTAGCCCTCGATGGCTTTGCGGCATACATCGGCGGTTTTATTTCCGTAATAGCCTTCGTGGTGGGGATCAAAGGGCACACCTTCTGCAATGTCGGGCCATTCGGCATCTTTGTGAAGTCCGTGCTGCTGGCTACCGACAAAATCGAAAGGGATATTTTCCCGGTGGAGGATCATCTGAAGGGGCAGGCGATAGGTATATTCCTTCCTTTCCTTTTTTCCACCCTGGGTAATGGAGTCGCCCAGAGGAAGAATTTTAAGTCTGTTTTCCTGATAGAATCCTGACAGGAGGCAGAGGATCAGAAAACCGGTTATGGAAACCGGCAACCATGGGTAAATCCGGGGTTTCTCCATTAATTCAAGGTTAATATATGGAATAGGAGAGTGCTTATACGATCTGACTCAGTGCATCGATATAAGCTTCAACCGAGGCAGTTATAATATCGGTATCGGCACTGAATCCATAATACAATACACCTTTGTTTTCTACCTGTACGTGAACTTTGCCAAGGTCTCCGCTTCCCCGCGTGATTGCCTGGATAAGGAATTCCTCGAGCCGGGCTTTCTTTTTTACGATCAGTTTCACTGCACTGAAGGAAGCATCGATGGGTCCATTCCCTTCGGAAGTTGCAGTTTCCACCTCTCCGTTAATTTGAAGAGTGACCGTAGCCACAGGCAGGGATCCTTTACCGGAAACCACCTGTAGTTTTTTCAGATGTATTCGACGATTATCCTCGGCCACTTCCTTGCCTGCCAGTACTTTAAGATCCTCGTCTATAATATCCTTTTTCGAGTCGGCCAGGGTCAGAAATTCTTCATAGATTCGATCAATGTGTTTTTTATCGAGTTTGTAGCCCAGTTTTTCCAGCCTGTGCTTTAACGCGGCTCTGCCACTTCGGGCGGTGAGGACGATTGCCGATTCATTGATCCCGACGGTTTTGGGGTTAATAATTTCGTAGTTTTCTCTTCTTTTGAGAACCCCGTCCTGGTGGATCCCTGAGGAGTGAGCGAATGCATTTCTACCCACGATGGCTTTATTGGGCTGAACAGGCATTCTCATGAGAGTGGAAACCAATCGACTGGTTTTAAATATTTTCTTCGGATTGATATTGGTGGTTAGATTGAGGTGTTTCCGGCTTTTAAGGATCATCACGACCTCCTCCAGGGAGGTATTTCCGGCGCGTTCGCCGATCCCATTCATGGTAACCTCAACCTGTCTTGCTCCATTGAGCACGCCGGAAATGGTATTAGCGGTGGCCATACCCAGGTCGTTGTGGCAATGTGTGGAAATGATTACATCATCGATCCCCTTCACGTTTTCTATCAGGAAGCGGATTTTCCGGCCAAATTCTTCGGGAAGGGTATATCCGGTGGTATCCGGGATATTAATTACCGTGGCACCTGCTTTTATGACCGCTTCAACCACCCTGGCCAGGTAAGAATTGTCGGTCCTACCTGCATCCTCGGCATAGAATTCAATATCCTCAACAAAACTTTTTGCGTACTTAACTGCATCGACAGCCCTTTCGATGATGGCCTCCGGATTGCTGTTAAGTTTGTGATAGATATGGTAATAAGAAGTTCCGATCCCGGTATGGATCCTTCCTTTCTTTGCAAATTTAAGGGCATCGGCGGCAACTTCAATATCTTTTTTAACCGCGCGGGTGAGAGCGCAAATGGTAGGTTCCTGTACAGCCTTGGAAATCTCGACTACCGAGTTAAAATCACCCGGACTGGAAATGGGAAACCCGGCTTCGAGCACATCTACTCCGAGTTGTTCGAGAGCCTTTGCCACTTCAATTTTTTCAACCGTATTTAACTGACATCCCGGTACCTGTTCACCATCTCTTAAGGTAGTGTCGAATACATATACCCTTTCTTTTGTCATAGTTTTCATTTTTAACTACATGGATAAATACCCGGAGGTATTATGAAAGGTAGTTGTTAGTTAATGATTTCAATAAAAAACTGGCTTTAAAATTAAACCGGGCCATGGTTATTGTTATCACGAACCGATAAATCTAAAGCCACTTGCAAAAAAAGCAATAAATATTCTATAAAACCAGAACTGAGTGATTTTTTATTATTAAAAAGCTAAATTAAGAAACAATTGATAAGAGAAAAATAAATTTTAATTTCAGATGTTAATCGGTCTCTTTTCTTATCAAGAGTGATGAATTCAGCGTGGTTCCGGGGTATTATTCAAATTCCTTTTTTAATTGTTCAACCCATTGAGTCACTCTTTCCTTATTTTTGGATCCCTGATTTTCATAGTCGATGGCAAGTCCCATAAAATGTTCGCCATCGAGAGCTTTAGAGCCTTCAAAGTCATATCCTTGAGTGGATGTATAGCCCACTACCTTTGCACCGATTTCTTTCACGATCCCGGCCATGATCCCGATGGCATCGACAAAATTCTCACTATATTTTTTCTGGTCTCCCAATCCGAAGATGGCAATATTTTTTCCTTTGAGATCGAGTTCCTCCAGGTCTGCGCTAAATTCATCCCAGTAATTGGGAAGTTCTCCGTCGAACCAGGTAGGAACACCCAGAATCAGGTTATCGTATTCGAGGAACTTTTCGGAGGTGATTTCCTCGGCATTGACCATTTCCAGGGATTCATCGTTAAAGGCTTCCTTGATCTTCCCGGCAATTTTTCCGGTTTTGGTGGTATTGAAGCTATAGATTATGGCTGTTTTTTTCACAGGATTTAGTTTTTTTAGTTTGTATTTTCCGATAGAAAAATCATTAGTACCGGATTAATTCAAGAGCTGCATTATAGATCCTGTCGTTATCGGGCAGGATGGCTTTCTCGAGTATTCGGTTAAAGCCTACCGGTGTGAAGGTAGAACCCACTCTTTTTACGGGACCGTCCAGATATTCAAAAGCTTTATCGGTAATGAGGGCAGCAATTTCGCCCCCAAAGCCAGCAAATACTTTATCTTCATGAACGATGAGCACCTTACCGGTTTTTTTAGCGGTTTTAAGCACTGCCTCTTCATCCAGGGGACTCAAAGATCTAAGGTCGAGAACTTCAACAGCGATATTTTCTTCTTCGGCAAGTTTGTCGGCCACTTCCAGGCACATGGGGGTAGTGTTTCCGAAAGTGATAATGGACAGGTCTTCCCCTTCCCGGCGGATTCGGGCTTTTCCAAACGGAACCTCAAAATCGTCGGGGATGGGTGTGGCAACTTTGGGTGCATTATAGAGAGCCTTGGGTTCGAGGAACATGGTCACCCCTCTCGATCTCATGGAAGTCCGAAGAAGTCCGGCGGCATCGTCGGCATAGGATGGGTAGACCACTCTGATACCGGGAAGAGTAGTAAGGGCTCCCTCAATGGTCTGAGAATGGTAGAGTCCGCCGCCAATATACCCTCCTGAAGCCAGGCGTATAATGATATTTGGGGAAAACTTCCCGTTGGTTCTCCAGTAATCATGAGAAGTATCCACGAGTTGTTCCATTGCGGGCCAAAAATAATCGGCAAATTCGGCGCCTTCCACCACGATGCGGATCTTATCGTTGAACCGGCTCATTCCGTTGGCAGTCCCGACAATGAAATCCTCGGCGATGGGAGCATTGAAAACCCTTTCTTTTCCGAATTCCTGTTGCATCCCTTTGCTCACATTAAAGATTCCTCCCTTATCCTTATTCGCAATATCCTGTCCCCAGAGGTAGGTATCCGGGTTGTATCTGAATTCTGCCTTTAGGGTTTCATTGAGGGCTTCGATCAGTTTTTTCTTTTCGCCTTCTTCGTTATGCAGTCCTTCAGGATACTTTTCTGGGACATAGGGTTCAGGAATGACGAAATCGAGAATGGATGCAGGATCGGGATCGGGTGCACTCATGGCGGCTTTATGAGCCTTCTTCACCACTTCTTTGGTTTGCTCTTCAATTTTTTGTAATTCGTTTTCTGTAAATCGGTTGTAACGGATTAGGAGTCGGCGATATTTGGCAACAGGGTCGTATTCAAGCACATAGTTCATCTCATAGTCATTCCTGTAGAGTTCATGGCGATCGCTGTTTGAATGAGAGTGGATCCTGACACAATTTGCCTGCACGATCACAGGGATTTCATTTTCCTCGATAAACTTTTTGGCTTCATACATGGTATTCATGGAATCAAAGACATCCTTCCCATTGCAGTGGAAAATCTTCAGATTTTTAAAGCCACTAAAATTATTGGCCACCTTTCGGTTGGCTGTCTGGTCTTCTTTAGGCACGGAGATACCGTAGCCATTATCCTGAAAAACGAACAGGACCGGCAATTTTTCGGTACTTGCACCATTGATGGCTTCGTACACGTAACCTTCGGAAACGGAAGATTCTCCCTGGGAGGAGATAACCACCCCTTTAACCCCATACTTTTTTAGAGCGCGGCCCAGTCCGGTGGCATGCTGAGCATGGTTTCCGGTACAGGAGGAAGTATTATGAATGTTCCATTCCGGTTTCCCAAGGTGGTTAGACATATGTCGGCCGCCACTGGCCGGATCGGTTGATTTGGATATTCCGTTGAGAATGATCTCTTCTGCGGTAAGTCCGGCAGATAGGGCTGTACCAAGGTCGCGATAATATGGAAAAAGATGGTCCGATTCCTTGTCAAAAATCTGTCCGATGGCAAGCTGTATCCCATCATGACCAGCATAGGGAGCGTGGTATGACCATCCGATTGCCTGTTTCAGGTAATTCGGGGCACGGTCATCCAGAGCCCTGCCCAAAACAAGAATCCGAAACCATTTTTCAAGTGTTTCCTTGTCTGTCCGTTTTATATGATACTTTTTTTCTTTTGTCATTTTATTAATGAGGTTTTACAGGTATTACAAAGGTTTTTCAGGATCAAAATCTTCAAGGTAATCGGCAAGACGCTTAAGGTAAGAACCTCCGAGAGCGCCATCTATGATCCTGTGGTCGTAGGTAAGGGATAGAAACATTTTGTGCCTTATTGCAATTACGTCCCCATGAGGGGTTTCAAGAACTGCAGGTTTTTTCTCAATGGCCCCTACCGCGAGTATGGCAACCTGAGGTTGATTAATGATCGGGGTTCCGATGGTATTTCCAAAGCTGCCGAAATTGGTAACCGTGAAGGTTCCTCCCTGAATGTCATCTGGACTCAGCTTATTATTCCTAGCATTGGACGCCAGCTTGTTAATGGCTTTCGCGAGTCCGGCAATATTCAGATCGTCGGCATTTTTGATCACCGGTACGATCAGGTTATTATCGGGCAGGGCGACAGCTACACCCAGGTTAATATTCTTTTTGACAATAATATTTTCACCATCGACCGAGGAATTGATTCTTGGGAAATCTTTCAGGGCTTTAATGGTGGCTTCCAGAAATACGGGTAAATAGGTAAGTTTTGTACCTTCTCTTTGCAGGAAAGCATCTTTGTGCTTATTTCGCCAGTTAACGATGTTGGTTACATCGGCCTCGATCATATTGGTAACATGTGCCGAGGTTTGTTTGGAGCGGATCATATGCTCTGCGATTATTTTGCGCATACGGTCCATTTTTATAATCTCATCGCCCGATGACAGGGAAGCTGAGGCTTTGGGAGCATCTGCAGTGGGTCGGGCCTGTTCCATCTGTTCTTTTTTATCGGTTCCGGAGGTCCTTTCAACCGTTTGAGCAGGTTTTGAATCTGCCGGTTTACCCGACCTGCGTTTTTCGAGATAGTCGAGAACATCCTTTTTCTGCACCCTGCCATTCAGTCCGCTTCCTTCGATGGCATCCAGTTCCTGCTGGCTAATGTGTTCCTCACTGGCTATTTTCCTTACCAGGGGTGAATAAAAGCGATCGCCCGACTTCGCGCTTAGAGTTGCAGCCGGAACCTCTTCTGAATGTTTTGCTTTTGGCTCCGCATCGGAGGGGCTTTCACTCTCTTTATCTTCGGAAAGGATTTCTGCATCCACACCGGCTTTTTCCACTTCTGCTTCCTCATCAGCTGAATCCTCTCCTCCTTCGCCATCCAGATCTATAATTGCGATTACTGAACCCACAGCGACAACTTCGTCCTGCTGGTACATGATTTTTTTAACCACCCCTTCCACCGGCGAAGGTATTTCTGAGTCAACCTTATCGGTTGCGATCTCAAGGAGTACGTCATCTTCTTCCACCTTATCCCCCTCCTTGACAAACCAGTTTGTAATGGTTGCCTCTTCAATACTTTCACCCATTTTGGGCATGATTACTTCGAATTGTGCCATATGTATCGTAGTTTTAAAGTTTGCAAAAATAGCATTTTTGGGGGAATAATTTATACCGGGTCTAAATAAATTATAGCAATTTACGAAACCGTCGATAAAGTTCCAACAAAGGTTAACAATGGGTTGGAGGAAATGTTTAAGGGAGGGATAGAACCGGTATTATTCTGCCCGTTTAGATCTCATCATCCAGATTACTGAAGGTTGTTTTCAGGATTATCGGGTTACTGGCGGGTTCTTTGAGGGAAGTATTCTCATTCCCCCCGGAGCTGAATCCTTTCACCTCAACATCCGGATATCTGGACGAGATCAGAAGGGAAACAAGGGTGAAAACTTTAGGTCCTACGGGTGCAATTACGACTTTATAATTCAGTCTTAGTTCGAGGACCAGGTTAACGAGTATACGATTGATTTTCTCAAGGTTATGGATTGGGAAGTTAATAAAGTTCCTGATTTCCACAGAATTGATAAGGTCCTGATTATTCTGAAGCAGATTGATTACGTACTCTCTGTTTATGGCGGGATCGGCATACATGAGCACAAGTTCCTGGTGTTTGATGTTTCTGGCAATGTATTCAGCCTTTTTCTTATCTGTTCCCAATCCGATAATAAGGGCTACCGGTTTTCCTTTATCCTGATTTACGTCTTTGTTTACCGGTATGGATTCCTTTAATCTGAAGGCTCTGGATTTGGCTTCCGGACGAAAAACGGCGGGTGTATAGGAGAAAAAGAGATTATACACGTTTTTGTCCTCTTCATTTTTAACCAATTCCGAAATAATGGATGCATACCATTTTTTGGTCATACAGGAATAATCAACAATAATATTTATTTCTTTGGCTGAAGGGTTTAGGGTTGCTTCGGGGTTTAAGAATTTATGCAGGCTTACATTCTCTGCACCGGAAACGGAGATAACTTCATAATTTCTCTCTTTAAAAAAATCGTCGTTCAGTTTCCTTTGGTGGTCGTTTGGTTTTTCCCTGAAGGCTAGCACAATAAACCGATCTGCCTTTACTGCAAAATTGGAGACAAGGTAAGGGCATCTTTTTTCGAATCCAGATGCTCCGATAAAAAAATGAAAATCAATTTCCCCAAGATGAAGGGGGTCAATTTGTTCGATATTGATCAGCTCCATTGAATTAGTCCCGGTGGCGGTAAATATACGTGTAAAACCGAAAAAAAGAAAAGAAAAATCAGAGTTCCGGATTCATCGCAGGAATTTCGCCCATGGAAGCCGGGGAGCCGGATTGAATATTTGCGAACAGGTCATAGGAAGGCCAGTTCTTAACTCTGTAAGAAGCGGCAAAAATGGTACGGGAAAGCTTATTATGGATACGTATTCTTTTGTATGCTGAAGAATTCAGGAGCACCACCCAGTTTTCCCCGTTTCCGAAGCGCATGACCAGGGCGGTTGTCCCGGAAAGGGTGCCGGTTCGCCACCATGTGCCATGTTGGTCTGCCCCTCTCCATCCGATGAGACCTTTGCCGGCAAATTCCGCATCTGCCATATTTACGATCAGGGTTGAATCCAGCACATCGTCGATAACCGAATATCCATCGATGGCACTAATAAACCTTGCGAGTTCGGGTGCTGAGGCTACCCATCCGCCGGCAGCTCCGAGAAGTTCCATATTGTTTCCGCCATAGGATTTTTTAACCATTTTCCCGGATCCGTCGAAGGATTGGGTAAGGGATGATCCGGCGGGTTCATAATAATGCACTTCGTTAGGGAATTTTTCGTGGTAAAGTGAATGGCCAATATGCATATCGTGAATACCGTGGGGTTTCAGGATATTCAGGGCAATATAGTCTTCATAGGGAATACCACTTTTTAGTTCAATAATTTTCCCCAGGATGGCATAACCCAGATTTGAATAGGAATATATGCTTCCGGGATCGAAGGAAAGGGGTTTTTCCAGCTGGTAAACGATAATATCATCGAGTTGTGCCGGGGCAGGAAGTTTGAACTTGTGAGCCACATAGAGGGAATTAAAGATGGGGTCACCCTTATGCCTTGACCAGCCCGGGGTATGATTGAGAAGATTCTTAACGGTTATTTCCTCCACCCTTTTATCTTCATAATTCAGAAATCTGGGATGGTTGAGAATTCCTTCGGGTCCGAAAACAGGGTCATCCAGGGACAGCTGTCCTTCTTCGACGAGTTTCATGATCCCGGTAGCTGTGAGGAGTTTGGAAACGCTTGCGATCCGAAACAAATGTCCGGGTTGCACTTCTTCTCCGGTTTCCGTATTGGCATAACCAAACCCTTTTGCGTAGACCAGCTTTTCGTTGTAGGTTACGGCTACGGATGCACCTTCGATATTATACTTTTCCAGGAAAGTTTCGAAGAGCAGATCGATGGAGGGCTCATCGGCAAATTCGGTATCATCGTTTTCCAGTCTGAGCGCAAAAGAGATATTCTCGTTATCGATCAGTGAGTTTTCATCTGCCTTATCCGAAAAACTGATCGCAATTTCCCCGAAGAAGAACAGGATTACTATTCCCACGCTGATGAGTTTCTTCCAAATCCTGTGTTGTGTTAATGTTCTCATATAAAAATTCTCCGCATTCTTTCTGCGGATTTACTTTGCACAGGAAGAAAACGGAGTCCCTTATTTAGACTTATTAAAAAAAATCTGCTGCAAATGTAGTTCATTTTGCAGGCCAACAAACAATCAAGATATTAACCATTCTTTGTTAAAAATGTTCGATAGCCTGAAAGCACTGATTTCATTGAGATTGATGGTAAGTCCGGGTAGGGCGAAGAGAACGGATATTTCAGGAAATGAGAACCATTCGCATAAGAAATCGGCTGTTTATGGGGGTAACTAAAGATGCTCGTGGAAAAAAACAATTCTTTAATCAAATGGATTTACAACGGTAAGTTATTAACAGGCCTAAAACGCAAATGGGAGCCATTCAGAAAGAATGGCTCCCATCTCATTATTTAGCTGCCGTAGCACCTAAACAATGCCAGATTACGGTTCACCTGGCTGGTATTTTCCGGAAGATCCCGAAGGATTTTCCATCCACACCCTGATGACTTTCCACCGAAGCGGTCTATCATCAGATCATCCCTTGCACCCGGAATGAGTAAGGTCTTACGATCTTTGTCAGACGGGCTGGAATCCTGGTCCGTCCAATTAAGTCCGGATCTGTCATCCTGCAAGAAACGCCAGTACTTCAAAGACCTCGGAACGATGTCTTCTGACCTGGTTGAAGATGATTGCTCATCCTCATTTTCACTCATCAAACCTTCCTGGTGCCCGTAGGCTCCGGGAGAATCCGGATCCCCCTCCAAAGAGGTTTCACCTTCCTGTCTGATGAGTACCCGGTTATCGCTCATCTGGTGAATCAAATATAAGGTAAGAAACCTTCAAGATCCAAGAAATCGGACCTTTAAGTCTTAACATAATATTGACATAGGTTATTAACAAATTGTTAGGTAAGGGATGGATTATAACATATTAATTATCAATATTATAGATTAACCCTGATTAGGATATTAACAATCATCCCTTTTTTGTTGATATGTCCGATGCAGCGGAAAAGAAATTTTTTACGGATGAAACGGATGAATTGAGGGCATTTTGGAGGCTGCCTTCGAAAACCACCTGCCCTTCTTCCAGGAAAATGATCTTATCGGCTATTCTTTGAATGCTGGAAACTTCGTGGGTAACCATAAGGATGGTCATACCCAATTGATTTTTGAGATTCAGGATCAGGTCGTCCAGTGCGGAGAGGGAGACCGGATCAAGTCCGGCGCCTGGTTCATCACACAGCAGCAGTTTAGGATCACGGATGATGGCTCTTGCGAGGGCAGCTCTTTTCAGCATTCCACCGCTTAGTTCGGAAGGATAAAGTGATTCCACTTCCGGCAAACCGACCAGGTTAAGCTTCGAACTGACCATGGAATGGATTATTTCTGTCGGAAGTGAAGTATGTTGTTCCAGTGCCAGGGCAATATTTTCTCCGACCGTCATTGAGCTGAGGAGGGCCCCTTCCTGATAAAAGACTCCGATTTTCATATAGTACTCAAGCAGTTCAGATTCATCCATGGAGGTTAGTTCTTTATCAAATACATGTATGCTTCCTTTTTCGGGCTCCAGGAGACCCAGAACGGAACGAAAGATGGTGGTCTTGCCCGATCCGCTGCCACCCAGGATCACTGTAATTTCTCCTTCATTGATATTGAAAGAGACTCCGTCGAGTACTTTTTTATTGCCAAATGAAAGACTCAAGCCTTCAGCTTCAATAATAGTTTGTTTCTCATTCATAATTAATAGAACAATAATCCGAGGATCATATCTGCAACAATTACCAGAGATATTGCCACCACCACCGATTGTGTGGTAACCTTCCCTACCCCTTCCGCCCCTTTATCTACATGAAAGCCATAAAAACTGCCCGTGAGAACAATAATATTGGCAAACACGATGCTTTTGATAATTCCGGTGATTATATCTTTATTATATAGGGACTCACCCATGCGTGAGAAAAAAGTGGCTGGTCCGATATCGAGATAAAGGTAAGCAGCGAGGGCACCTCCCAGGATACCGGAAACATTTGCCATAATGGTCAAAAAAGGCATAGTGAAGATGCTGCCGTAGAGTTTGGGAAGTAGGATGAACCGTATCGGGTTGAGTCCCATGGTTTGCAGGGCATCGAGTTCGGAAGTAACTTTCATGGTTGCGATCTCTGCAGCGATGGCCGATCCGCTTCTTCCGGCAACCAGAATGGCAGTGATCAGGGGACCCATTTCGCCCATCATGGCTATAACAATCAAATCTACGATAAATACATCGGCTCCGAAATTTCTCAATTGGGAAGCCGACTGTAAAGCCAGAACCAGTCCGATAATAAAGGTCATTACCAGGACAATGGGGACGGCGTTGACCCCAATTTTAACCGACTGTGCCACAAATTCACCTTTCCGGTATTTTTTCTTTCGGAAAAGATCTGCAATGGCAAAATTGGAGACATTTACGGTAAGCAACAGAAATTCACGCAGGTAAAACTTCCAAAAACGGATGGTAGCGCTGCCTGTTTTTTCGAAAAAGCCTTCGCCTTTGGTCCTGGATTTACTTTCTTTTTGAGCAGGTTTGAAAAGCTCCAGTTTCTTCCGGGCATCCTCCGGGATCCCCGTTATTTCCAATTTGGCATTTACTTTTTTTGAGTAGGAGTCGACATAATAATATGCGGCTGCACCTGCACTATCGAGGATTTGCAGATCCTTGAAATTCAGGGTTAAAACCCGGTTAGGTGAAGTATTCAGGATTTCCACGACCAGTTCCGTCAACGCACCTGCATTATCCAGGGAGAGGGAATTCCGGACGATAAGTATTCCGGCATCCCGGTTATACTCGAAGTACTCACTGTTATCAAAGTGTTTGAGTGCAGTCATATTACATTATCGGGCCAGTTTGATCCTGATATTTTCCGCAAGTTTCTCCAATTCGTTTTGAAACATTGTACTAATTGCCTCTGCGAATAAATTTAGATCATTATTCTCCAACGTTTCGCGAAGGTCGGCAGATTGTTGAAGGGTAAGATTATAGGTTTCGGCATGGATCAGTTCAAATTTATAATTAAACCGGGCTTCAAAACTCTTTTTATTTTCTATTACTTCCATATTAAAAATGGTTAGTTCCAGTCTGTAATCCGGATTTTCATTCCAGAACCGGTCAGAAACCCTTATGAAAAGATTTTCAGCGGAAAGGTAATCCATGGTTATTTGACGAAAGATCTGTGCAGGTCTAACAGCCCATTCATGATAGCTAAAATATTGTAGTTCATTACTTCTGTTTCTCAGCGGGATCTGGGTTCCGGAATAAGGGGGATAAACATAAACTTCAGGGATCATGCAGGTAGCCTTCACTCTTGGAAGCAGGTCCTTACCTTCTGAATGTTCCGTCATCGGAACATTTATATCATAAAATTTCTTAACAATATTTTTTTGTCGTGAGCAGGAAGCACCTAAAACCAGGACAAAGACAAGGAAAAGGATTTTCAGTTTCATACAAATAGAATTATACTAAAGTTTGTATTTGAATTATCGGTATTTTATTTAACCATATTTTCCTTCAAATCAGGTTCATAGAGAGATCAGTTTTTAAGTTTTTCATCGGGTGGATTTTTATCTACCGACGGTCTTATCAGGATGGAAGGATTTCTGTTTATTTTCTGGGAGGCCTCATTAAGATTCTCAAGAGTCAGCCTGAGAAGTTCCTGACTTTGCAGGAGTTCATTGCTTGTACGATTGATATCACTGTCAATTCTCACCAGAAGCTTCCCGGTTTCGTCGGCCACCCTGGCCAGGTTTTCTATAAGTTCCTTCAGGTTGGATTCTTTCAGTTTTTGGGAAATATCCTGTGCGTTTCCCAGGATCACACCGATGGAATCGCTGGCAATATAGCGGTTGACCCTGGCTGCAGCGGTTTCAAGACTTAGAGTTGTTTGCCTTAAAGATTCGGCAATTTCCTGGGTAAGAATCACCGTTTTGTTTATATCGTTCTGATTAGCCGTAACGAGTTCATCAATGCGGGCTATGGCCTCCCCGGCATTCATTACGACCTCGCCTATTTTGTCGGCCATTTCGGTAAATTTCCCCAGGCTTTCCGGATCGGTAAACTGTTGAAGGTTATTCAGGACTTTTTCAGCTTTTTCAGCGATCACCTCGGCCCTGCCGGTTATTTCTTCAGACATGGAGCTCCCGGACTGAAGACGGTTCCCTTCTTCCAGGAGAGGAGCCTCATTCGATCCACCGGAGATCTCAATAGACTTGAGTCCGGTGATTCCCATGGTAACGATATCGGCTTTGGCATCCTGTTTAACCGGGGTTCCGGGTTTAAGGGAGAGCTCCACGATAACGCTGTTAACATCGTCGGGACTGATCCGGATGTCGGAAATGCTACCTACTTTAATACCCAGGTATTTAACCGGGCTCCCAACTTCGAGTCCGCCTACCGATACCCCTTCGTATACTACATAATAATTATCGCTTTTTTCCAGGAACTGGCGGGCTGTAAAATATCCCACAATTCCGATAAGTATTGCGGAACTCACAGCGATAAAGATCCCCAATCGAATTTTCTGTGCACGTTTATTCATGAATGGGTTATTTGGACTTGGTTAAGAATAGACAAGTTAGTAAAAGACAGATACCGTTGTAAAGCTTTCTCTTAAAAAATTAGAACGTGATTAATAATAGGCAAACAGGTAAGTAAGAAAAAAGTTTGAAGAAAAAGAGGTTCAGGCCGTTATTTTGCACCCGGGAGGGTGCTTGCCTGAAAAAGAACCTAATAACCAAAAAATAACTAAACCTAAAACTACGAGTGGATGGCCTGAACCTCTCACAATGATAACATAAAGTTGGTTAATTTGTTGTGTCGGGGATGAGACGAAAGGGTTGTTTCCAAATAATAAAAAATGTCTTTCTGCCGGATGGGCTATTTTAGTTGAATTATCCTATAGCTTCCCCGAAATGTATAAATAGTATTCAAATAAAAATTGCCCCCGGTGAGCTAAACTTTGGCTTCGGAACTGAACCTGGGGTAATGATAAACCTGAAAGGTAACCACCCAGGTGTTTGTTTAGTTGAAATGTTTGAATTAGAAATGTTTACAGACTGTTTATCGCATTGACAGGCCTGAAATTGAAAAACGGAATCAGAAATCAGAAACTTATGAATCAACCCATTAAAACAAAGTGTTTAGTTCCGGGTAGTTAAAAGGGTCCGTAATGGAAGAGTCCTGAATATCTGCTCCTTTTCCGATTTTTTGTTTATCAATGGGGTGAGCAGATAAATTTACCCTGGATGCGGATTTGACTGCATCCTGGAGGATTCTTTTTTCGGGAACTTCAGAAAGCCAGGTTTCGGCTGAGTCATCCTCGAGTACAGCGGGCATCCGTTTTTTGGTATTATGGATGCGTGCCATTAGGGCATTGGCGGGAAGGGTAAGTATTGAGCAGGTTTCCATAATCTCTCCTGTAGCAGGATTGGTCCAGCTTTCCCTGAGTCCGGCGAAACGGATCACGTCTTTGTCTTCCCGTTGAATATAAAAAGGGATTTTCAGATTTCCGATGGTATGCCATTCGAAGAAGCCGGATGCCAGGACCAGGCATCGTTTATTTTTGGCAGCGGTACGAAAGGAGGGTTTCTCCCACACGGTCTCGGACCGGGCATTATAGGTACTGTTACTTATTTTTTCTACAGATTCTTCCTCTTTGACCCAGGAAGGAATGAGGCCCCACCGGGCCATGGTAATTTCATCTTTATTCTTTTGGGAGATCACCGGGAGGTAGGGCCTTGTAAAGGCCGAATGGAATACTGCAGGAATGTAGCGTGGATCTTCCCTTACCGGGATTCCGAAGCGTTCTTTGAGTGCCTGGCGACTTAGATTGATTTCAACAAAGTAGCACATAGGAAAAAATCATAGCTAAGATATAAAATTAACAAAAATGTTCCTTTACGGTTCATAAATAGGAGGCTGCCAACTAAACCAGATGGTGAAAAAAACGTTATAGTAACAGTGGGGCAAAAAAATAACAGAACTTAAAATCAGGGAATGTTTACCTGGA
This sequence comes from uncultured Bacteroidaceae bacterium, assembly GCA_964572225.1. Classification (GTDB taxonomy): domain Bacteria; phylum Bacteroidota; class Bacteroidia; order Bacteroidales; genus CAZNFR01. Next base: position 11,265 of record CAZNFR010000049.1, on the reverse strand, counting down.
CAGACTTTACAGAGGTTTTAATAAATCTCTCCAAACAAAAACCCAGACACAGTGTTTTCCTGTGGTTCTTTTTTAAAAAATGGAAATATGGAAAATGAAAAAAAGATAGGATTGTTCCCCCTTAATGTATGTTTACTTCCGGGCGAGGATTTGCCCTTACGGATTTTCGAACCCAGGTATAAAGATTTGATCAACGATTGTTCGGACAAGGAGCAGACTTTTGGCATTCCTTTCATGAAGAAGAGTGACATGCAGTCGTTTGGCTCGGAGGTAAAGATCAAGCAGATTGTGGCTCGTAACTCGCAGGGTGAGATGGTGATTGTGGTGGAGGGGGTAAGTAATTTTGAGATGATACGGTACCGGAATCCCTGGGAGGACAAGTTGTATGCGGGAGGAAGCATTGTGGATCTGGAAGAGATCGAAGAGGTTAAAGATCCAGGGTTGATGAAAATGCTCATTCATTACACGGATCAGTTAGATCCGGAGTTTTTAAAAGATGTAAAAGGCAACAGCATACGATTGCTGGATGTCGCAAAAGCATTAAACCTTTCCTCGGAGGATAAATTCCGGTTCATCAGTTTACGGAGTCTTTCCGAGAAGGAGAAATTTCTTAAGAGTCAGATGAACTATCTCCTCAAGCTCCGCGAGCAGGAAAAACTGCTCAATAATGATTATTACCTGAATTAGGAGAGTTTCATTCCCTGATCCTTTTCAGTACGCTTTTAGAAATGCCCATCTCGTACTTCAGTCCTGAAACGGTTTTCACAATCTCGAAGCCTGGCATGACGATACAATCCAAGCGATATTTCTTTTGGGACTTATGGCATTATCAGTGTTCATTCGTGACTCAACTACCCTTCCCCGGTTAAGAATTTCCCTGCTTTCCGGGAGCACTCTCTCTCACTCCCGGCAATAATGCCTTTCCTCGTTTAAATGCCTCTATTCCTCCTTAGAGCGTTCGCTCTCATTCCCTGATCATTTTCAGCTCGCTTTTAATACTGTCCACCTCATATTTCAGTCTTGAAACGGTTTTCACCAGCTCATCTCCTGGCATGACAGGATCGGGAATTTCGTTGCTGATATAGTGAACGAATTTCCAGACTTCCTTAATCTCATCGGCAGGTATATCAAAAGGTTGATAGACCGGGTTAAGTGAGAACAGGGTAAGTTTATGTTCTTCGCTCAGTTTATTTTCCACGATCTTAAAAACGATCCCATCGTTTAGGGTGAGGATTATGCAGGCATCTCCGTTATGAAGTGCATTCCAGTCCTGCAAGAACTCCCCGGTCACCCAGGCCTTATCGGGGATGGGCAGCATGGAGTCCCCGTTAAGCTGGAAGGTTCGGTATTTCTTTTGTTTGGAGAGAAAAGGCAGTCGAAAGACGGGCAGTTCGCTTATAAACTGTGGATCAGAGAAACCGTTCACATAGCCGGCTCTGGCCTTTTCCGGCACCAGTTCGATGTTTTCTTCATTATCCTTATTGACGGTAGTAGCCAGGATCCTGAGTTTTTTCCCTGATATATACACGTCCTCTCCGTGTTCGAGTTGATAGAGTTGTGCTTCGTTAAAAATGGAAAGGTCGGTTTTGAGCAGGGTATCGACGGCGATTTTGAAGTAATCGGAAAACTTGAGCAGCGCATCGATGGCGGGTTCGGCCACTCCGTTCTCGTACCCGCTCAGGGTGGATCTTTTCATCCCCATGGCTGCTGCCAGATCGTCCTGAGTTTTCTTCCTCCTTTTCCTCAGGAGTTTGATGTTGGAAGTAAAATACATGACTTAAAAAATTTGTTGTTTTCAATAAAAATGATTAATTTGTAATCATATTTATGATTAATATTTAATCAAAAATACATTGAATTGATAAATAATGCAAATTTTTTGAAATAAAAATGGTGATTAACGATGGAGAGAAGCATAGTACACATGGATTTGGATACGTTTTTCGTATCGGTGGAGCGGCTGGTGAACAGCAAGCTGGAGGGAAAGCCGGTGGTAATTGGCGGCGGCTCGGACCGCGGGGTAGTGGCCAGTTGCAGCTATGAAGCGCGGCGATTCGGGATCCATTCGGCCATGCCGATGAAGATGGCGCGAAACCTTTGTCCGGACATGGTGATCATTCGCGGCGACATGGAGTTGTACTCGCGTTATTCGCGCACGGTCACCGACATCATTGCGGAGGGGGCGCCGGTATATGAGAAGGCTTCGATTGACGAGCATTACATTGACATTAGCGGGATGGACCGTTTTTTCGGAAGTTTGAAATGGACTCAGGAGTTGCGGGGAAGGATCATCAAAGAGACGGGTCTGCCCATTTCCTTTGGTTTATCGGTGAATAAAACGGTGAGCAAGATTGCCACGGGTGAAGCCAAGCCCAACGGGGAAAAAGAGGTGGACCGTCCGGGAGTAAGGCCCTTCCTCTCCCCTCTTTCGATCCGGAAGATCCCGATGATCGGCAAGCAGAGTTTTCATTTGCTGAGGTCGATGGGGATTGTGACCATAGGCACGTTGAGCGAGATGCCGGTGGAGATGGTGGAGAAGCTGATGGGCAAGAACGGGCGTGAGGTATGGAAGCGGGCCAACGGAGTTGACGAGACCCCGGTAATGCCGTATTCGGAGCGCAAATCCATCAGTACCGAGCGCACCTTCGAGAAGGACACGGCCCAGGTGGAGCGGTTGCGGGAGCTGATCACCTCCATGGTAGAGAAGTTATCGTACGAGTTACGGAAAAAGCAGAAGCTCACCTCCTGCATTACGGTGAAGATACGGTATTCGAACTTCGACACCCACACCTTGCAGAAGCGGATTGAGTACACCTCTTTCGATCATGTGCTGATTCCGGTAGCGAAGGAGCTGTTCGACCGGCTGTACCAGCGTCGGATGCTGATACGCCTGGTAGGCGTACGTTTGAGTCACCTGGTACAGGGGGTACAGCAGCTCAACATGTTTGAGGACACTCCGGAGATGGTGAATCTTTACCTGGCGATGGACCGCATGCGCAACCGTTATGGGAAGGATGCGATAGGCAGGGCGGCGGGTCGGATATCGGCCCGGGATATCGGGGGTGATTCGGTAAGCAGCAAAAACGGGTAGTCATGTATCTGAACGTACATTCCTATTTCAGTCTGCGATACGGCATGCTTTCCCTGGAAAGGCTTATGGAGGAAGCGCAGAAAAACGGGGTGAGGGCCATGGCGCTTACCGACATCAACAACAGCATGGGGGTGGTGGATTTTGTGAAGTTGTGCAATGAGAGCGGCATACATCCCATGGCGGGCATTGAGTTCCGCAATGGCGACCGTTACCTGTACACGGGCATAGCCATGAACAACGAGGGATTTGCGGAGCTGAACGATTTTCTTTCGGACAGGAACGAGGCGAAGGAAGATTTCCCGGAGCGACCACCGGAATTTGAGCATGTATACATTATATATATATGGGATAACCGTCCGGAGCGGCTGAAGTCGAACGAGCTGATCGGGGTGCGGCCGCGCGATGTGAACCGTCTCCCCTACTCTACCCTCCATGCTTACCGCGACCGGCTGGTGATATGGCAGCCGGTAAGCTTCGCGGTCAAGCGCGATTTTATCATCCACAAGCATCTGAGGGCCATTGATCACAACACCCTGCTATCGAAGCTCAGTCCGGAGAATCTGGGGACGGACCGCGACGTGATGATCCCGGTCGACCTGTTGCTTTGCGCTTACGAGGACCACCCGCAGATCGTTCGCAACACGGAAGCGCTGATCGAGAGCTGTGGCGTTACCTTCGATTACAGGAGCATCAAGAACAAGCAGGTGTTCACCACGAGCCGGCGGGACGACCGGGTGTTGTTGGAAAAGCTGGCGTACGAGGGATTGCGTTACCGGTATGGCCCTGGCAATGCAGAGGCGGAGCGGAGGGTGAAGCACGAGCTGGAGATCATTGACCGGCTGGGGTTTTCCTCGTATTTCCTGATCACCTGGGATGTGATCCGTTACTCCATGTCGCAGGGTTACTATCATGTGGGCCGGGGATCCGGTGCCAACTCGGTGGTGGCTTACTGTCTGAAGATCACCAACGTGGATCCGATTGAGTTGGATCTTTACTTCGAGCGGTTCATCAATCCCAAGCGTACGAGTCCGCCGGATTTCGACATTGATTATTCCTGGAGGGAGCGTGACGATGTGTTGGATTACATCTTCAAGCGATACGGGAAGAAGCACACGGCACTGATCGGCACGGTCTCGACCTTCAAGGGTCGGTCCATCTTCCGGGAGTTGGGCAAGGTTTATGGTCTGCCGAAAGAAGAGATCGACCTTTTGGTGAATGATCCGAGCAACGACCTGAACAAGGATCCCATCAAGGAGCGCATCTACCGTATCGGGAGTTATATCGTGGATTACCCCAACCTGCGCAGCATACATGCGGGCGGGGTGTTGATTTCGGAAGAGCCGGTAACGCGCTATGTGGCGCTGGACATGCCCCCGAAGGGGCTGCCCACCACGCAGTGGGACATGTACACGGCCGAGATGATCGGTTTTGAGAAGCTGGACATATTGAGTCAGCGCGGCATAGGTCACATTAACGATGCGGCGGAGATCATCCGGCAGAACCGTCGGATCACGGTGGATGTGCACCGGGTGCAGGAGTTCAAGCAGGACCCGAAAGTGAAGCGGCAGTTAAAGGATGGGGAGACCAACGGATGCTTTTACATTGAGAGTCCGGCCATGCGTGGCCTGTTAAAAAAGCTGAAGTGCGACAATTACCTGAGTCTGGTTGCGGCGAGCTCGATCATTCGTCCGGGCGTAGCCAAGTCGGGCATGATGAAGGAGTACATCAGGCGCTTCCACGACCCGCAGGGCTTTGACTACCTTCATCCGGTGATGGAAGCGCAGTTGAAGGAGACTTACGGGGTGATGGTATACCAGGAGGATGTGATCAAGATCTGTCATCATTTTGCCGGATTGGATCTGGCGGATGCCGATGTTTTGAGGCGGGCCATGAGTGGCAAGTACCGGTCAAGGAAGGAGTTTGAGCGCATACAGGACCGGTTTTTCAGCAACTGTCGCGAGTACGGGTATCCGGATTCGCTGAGTGCGGAGGTTTGGCGGCAGATAGAATCCTTCGCCGGCTATTCTTTTTCCAAGGCCCATTCAGCCTCCTATGCGGTAGAGAGCATACAGAGTCTGTATTTGAAATCGCATTACCCGGTGGAGTTTATGGTGGGTGTGATCAACAATTTCGGAGGTTTTTACCGGAGCTGGGTATATTTCAATGAGGCCCGGCGTTGTGGAGGTGAGATTAGGCTGCCCTGTGTAAATGAGGGGGATTACCTGACGAGTGTGAAGGGGAAGGCCATATACATGGGCTTCATTCATGTGCAGAAGGGGTTGGTTGAGCGTATGCTGGATGAGAGGGAACGGGGCGGGTGTTTTGAGAGTTTAGAGGATTTTGTGACCCGTGTGAGGCCCGGGAGGGAGCAGATGGTGATTCTGGTCCGCATAGACGCACTTCGGTTCACCGGCAAGAGCAAGAAAGAGCTGTTGTGGGAGTCGCACATGCTGATTGGTCGTAAGGAGCCGGTACCCGAGACCCGCGAGCTGTTTCGGGCGAAGACGAAGGAGTACACCCTGCCGGTATTGGAGCAGTCGGCCATCGAAGACGCCTACGATGAGATAGAGTTATTGGGTTTCCCGGTAACGCTGACTATGTTTGATTTGCTGGAGACGAAGTTTCGTGGGGAGGTGATGGCCCGGGATCTGGGAAAGCACATAGGGAAGAAAGTAAGGATGGTTGGCAATCTGTCGTCATTGAAAAACGTGTACACGGTAAAGCGCGAGCACATGCATTTCGGGGCATTTCTGGATGCGGAGGGTGAGTTTTTCGACACTGTGAACTTCCCCGACTCATTAAAAAAGTATCCTTTCAGGGGCTACGGCATTTACCTTATTCTCGGCAGGGTGGTTGAGGAGTTTGGTTTCCCGAGTGTGGAAGTGGAGAAGATGGCGAAGCTGGGGTTGAAGGGGGATCCGAGGTATTAGGGGGGAAGGGGGATTGAGGGGGATAGAAGTATTTAAAAAAGAAGTAGTAAAGGGAGGAGAGGGCAAATTTTTTCAACCAAGTTCTTTAAGATTCTTTCTGGTTAAGAATACGAGATTGTGAGCATATTTGCATTAATAGGTAGAAAAGTCTTTTATATCTCCCCTATGTTCACAAAAAACCAATATTCTTAAAAATGATAAAAGCAGAAAAAGTTTACCATAAGGGTGAGTTGCGCATTATTATTATAACAGATTATAATAAACGGAACATTGAAAGAATCAGGAACCTAGATGGAGCTAAGTGGAGTGCAAGCAGGAAAGCCTGGCATATTCCTTACAATAAGGCTTCATTTGATGCCTTATTGAGGACCTTTCCGGATATAGAATATCCTGGGAAGGACTCACAGAGGAATAAGGAGAAAGAGAAAGGGCCGAACGAAGAAGACAAAGTTGGAATTGCGGTATTGAATAACAAGATCATTTTAAAGTTAAGGAAGAATGATGCGGACATATTATTCTTAAGGGGCCTTAAATATTATAATTGGAACCAGGGAACATTGTGTTGGGAGATAAGTAATTATTGGGGCAATCTGGAAAAGATCAGAACATATTTTGGGGTCAGGCTTTATAAACTGGACATTCAAGAATCTCATGATAAGAATACACAAAGAGTTTCTTCAAATCCACCAGGAGAGATAAGGGTTATTAAAAAACAAAACCGAACTTTCAAAATAATTGCACCATACAATGAAAAAGTGATTAAAGGTTTAAAAGTTCTTCCTTATTTACGGTGGGATAGGAATAATAAGTGGTGGACTACTCCATCTTCTGAAAAAAGTTTACAAACAATTAAAGCCATAGCTGCTGAGAATGGATTGAAATATTCAGTTATTGAATCAAGGAATGAATCCATAGTACCAAGAAAGAACAAGCATGCCATACCAAATTACCGTGAATGTCCCCAGGAATTTACAGATAAGTTAGATCGTTTGAAATACAGTAATAGTACAAAGAAAAACTACGTTAGTCATTTCGAGGAGTTCATCAACTATCATTATTCAGAAGAAATTGATAAGATCAATTTTCAGCAGATACAGGCCTTCCAAAGATATTTGATCATGGAACGTCATGTATCCACTTCCTATTTAAACATTTCCATAAATGCAATTAAGTTTTATTATGAGCGTGTATTGGGAGGTAAGCGTATGAATTATCCAATTGACAGACCGAAGAAGGAAAAACAGTTGCCAGTAGTATTAAGCAAGGAAGAGATTATTTCCATAGTTAGTGTAATAAAAAACATCAAGCATAGGGCTATGGTATTGCTTACCTACTCATCGGGTCTTAGAGTTAGTGAAGTTTTAGAATTACGTGTAGAAGACCTTGATTGGGACCGAATGCGGATCAGAGTCAGGGCCGGTAAAGGAAAGAAAGATAGGGAGGCCAAGCTTGCTGTAAATTTCAGGAAGGCATTTGACAGCTATATAAAAATTTACAATCCGGTTAACTATTTATTTGAGGGTGCAAATGGAAAAAAATACACTTCTGAAAGTTTCAGGACGATATTGCGTAAAGCGGCGTATACAGCCAGGATAGAAAAAAACGTCACGCCTCATACCCTGAGGCACAGTTATGCAACGCACAGCATGGATGATGGCGCCAGTATCCGCTATATTCAGGAGACACTGGGGCATGCGGATATCAAAACCACACAGATTTATACACATTTAACAAAAAAAGGATTTGATGATCACAAAAGTCCATTGGATAATATGGATATTTAAAAAAAGTGTTTAATTTTATTTAAGAAACATAGTCCCTTTATGCCAAACACCATCTGTCATATCGCCCCCAAAGGAGACGTTATAACAAATAGGGTTTGGGATAAAGACTCGTTAGCCGCAACATGGCGACGCAACCTGCATAGATTAGTTGACATCAAAAAAAAGAAAACTATGATTAAGAAAGTACTTATTGTAATCTTGGCTGTAAATGTAATCTCATTGATTCAAAGCTGTTGTACCGAAGAGTATCAATATAAGTGGACTGATTTTAGCCTAAATATTCTTGATAATTCGGGAGAATACCCAGTATTGATTGAAAATAAAGAAGTAAATAAAAATGCTCTTGGTCTAAGAGTTACATTGCAAGATACAGTAATTTATTTCGCTCAGAACTTTAAATTGATGAACGAGTGTTATGCTACATCTTGCGCAGAGAAATATACTCGCATTCATAACTTGTCTACAATAAAAATTATAACTCTACTCGATTATTCTTCGAAATATCCAAAAGATTCTGATATCACCAAGTTGTTCATTGCTAGAGAATCTGGAAATACAAAAAGTCTTTATATTTCGATTGACCAGATTATTTCTAATGTTAATGGAAGTTCTCATAATTATAACGGTTACAGCGAATTTGATTTGTATTTAGTTGACACCACAGCAACAATTGGGGAACAAAGATTCGAAGTGCAACTAACCATGTCAGATGGGAATATTTTTATCCAAGAGTCTGATACATTAAAATTCTATTAAAATGATAAGAAACATTGCAATAGTCGTACTTTGTTTAATTACTACATCTATATATTCTCAAAGGACTTTTGATTACGACTTTTATTTAAATGGTACAATCGGATTTGGAATACCTTTAAATAACATTGACGGTAGTTTTAATAATTTAAATATGGATTATAGCGGTTTGTTCTTTGATAAAGGTTCTGCATTCATAAAGGTTAAAGATAATTTTGGTTTACATATGAATGTTATTGGGATTGGATACTGGTATGCCATTACAGAGGAATCTATTAAAGCAGATAATCCAAATTACTATTTGTGGGACAAAGAGAATTACTATGGTAATGTAAAACTCTCAATACTAGCTGGATTAGCATATAAATTTAAATATAAACGTTTAATTTTTATTCCATATTTCGATTTAGGATTCATTCCTCTTGCTAATTCTTCTGTTGATTCGTACAAATTGAAACAACAAAACTCAAATAACATTCGACAAATAGGAAATAGTTCTAAATTTAAGTATGATAGATTTGATTATACTTTTGGGGCGGATTTATATTTCCACTTTGGAAAGCATTGGGGATTTGCCACAACGATACAGTATGATAGATTCTCAGCAAGTACTGATTTTACAACTACAACTAAGGACTACTACTCCATTGAATCCACAAAGGTTGACAATATGAAATTTGACCATAAAAATATATTGGTATCATTTGGATTATTTATTTCATTTTATGATAATAATAAGACTGAAAACCAATAACCAATAACATGCAGCGGCTAACAGCCGGTCATAAAACATTGCGCGGATTGTGCTAAATTTAAACAACATAACATTTAATCATCGTCAGCAACGGTCTGATACGAAAGTGCTTCGAAATGCGCAACGTTTCATACCGGCAAAACGTTGGCACCCATTAAATGAAACATTCTACATATGTTGACAAAAGGATTTTTAAAACCTGAAATATCGATTGATAAACTTGGCAAAAGGCAATTTTGGACTGGTACGATTATCGGGATTCTGATTGCTTTTGTTCTGAGTTACTTTTTCAATTATTCAAGAGAATCTTTGAGAATGATAACTTTTATGGCAGACCCGAATATTCTGACAGAAAAAGAATTCAGACTATACGATTTGTTTTTTGCATCTTTCGCAACAAGCCTTGGATTTGGATTTACAATTATTTATTGGCTGGTAGGCAGAAACAAAAATATCAAGAAACGATACTTAAAGACCTTTACAATTTCAAATGCGTGGCTGATTACTTTTGTGGCATTGATGTTAGTCGCACGGTTCGGTTCTATTTTACCAATAATCGTTTATGGATTGCATGGATATGACGGACATCTTGATTTATTAAATGACTTTTGGTTAATGTTTGTATTAATTCCGATTTATGTTTTTTTCGCACATTGGAATACGATACGAATGATTTTCAGGACCAGATATTGGGTGTTGCTTTCAGTTGTATTTTATATCTTGACTACTTTCTATCTTTATAAAACCACCTACGCAGACCGAGATATTTTAAATCAAAGTTACTACTCTCAAAACAAACATCGATTTGATTACATAGATTCAGAATTTGATAAAGCAAAAAAGTTTGGTGTGTTTTTCAGCGATACAACCAAACAGATTTTAAGGAAAAAATATGCAGAGCGAACAACTGATTTGGTACTTAACTTAAAACAAGCTTTTCAATCCGATAAGATTGTGCCACTTGACACTTTGATTCTTGAAAAAATTGTAATTCATAACATGAACAGACATGGATTATATTTCTACGGTCGTCATCATGACATAGATAAAAATTGGTCTTATGCCTTGCCTGAGGATATTTACAAACAGATTTTAAAGCATGATATTGATAGCAAAGAGACAGAAATACTATTTGAAATTTTATCGGAACAGATTTCTTTGTTTACAGCACCACGGATAGATTGGGATGAGTTGGAAATATATACTGATTATGAAATGGAAAAATCCTATTTTAGGAGAAATTTATTGTATAGCACTGAGACAATTCAAAGCAGATTGATTCAGGTTGTTAATAAATTAAAGTCAGACAAGCGATACGAGAAATATCACTATCTTTTGCATGACATTGATTTTGACGATGATAGAGGTAGACAAAAATATTATGACCTATAATTAACGGGTGCCAACAAGCGGTCATAAAATATTGGGGGCGAGGCGGTTATTCGAGCCTCGGTTCTCGCTTCAAGGTTTAGTGTACCTTGATAGTGAAGTAGCTCCGAAACCCCCAACGATTTCATACCGCTACCGTTGGTGGCAATTTTGGGAAACGACGCTGCAAACATTTAAACTGATAAACAAGAATATATGAGATTATTAATTATGACCCTTTTGTCATTGATTTCCATGACAATCTATTCACAGGATTTGATAATTCTAAGAAATGGAGAACAAATTGATTGTAGAATCACAAAAATTGATAGTCTAATTATTCATTACGACTTTTATAAAGGAGAAAGGAAATTATCAAGTTACGTTGATAAGGATAATATACGTAGTTATAAAACTAATTCGGCAGATAGCATTCCTGAAAATTCAAGTGAAATGCTTCAAATTCCGGACAATACAGTGATAATAGACACAACAAAATATGTAAAAGAAACTAACGAATGGATAAATTTGATTACTTATTCCCAAAGATACGGATTGCATGCTGATGGTTGGTCAGTTCAATAT
>CAZNFR010000048.1:0-26823 GCA_964572225.1 uncultured Bacteroidaceae bacterium | reverse complement strand
CTTGCTTCCTGTGCTTTGGCTTTCATTTCCTGCTCAAGAGCAACGGCCATGGCTCTTCTTTCCTCTGCTTTGGCCTGTGCAATATTTTTGTCGGCATTGGCCTGGTCCATTTGGAGCACGGCACCGATATTTTTTCCAATATCGATATCGGCGATATCAATCGAAAGAATTTCAAATGCCGTTCCGGCATCCAGTCCTTTTTCCAGTACCACCCTGGATATAAAATCGGGGTTTTCCAGCACTGCCTTGTGGTTTACCGATGAACCGATGGAAGATACAATCCCTTCACCAACCCTGGCAAGCACGGTATCTTCGCCGGCACCCCCAACAAGTTGTTTGATATTGGCTCTAACGGTTACCCTGGCTTTCGCGATCAGCTGAATCCCGTCTTTCGCAACTGCGGTTACGGGAGGAGTGTTGATCACCTTTGGGTTTACCGACATCCGTACTGCTTCGAAAACATCCCTACCTGCCAGATCAATCGCTGTGGCCATTTTGAAAGGGAGATCGATGTTTGCCTTGCTTGCCGATACCAGGGCGTGAACCACTCTTTCTACGTTTCCCCCTGCAAGATAGTGAGCCTCCAAGTCGTTACGGGAAAGTTCAAGTCCGGCTTTGGACCCTTCAATCATGGCCCTTACAATAACTCCGGGAGGTACTTTTCTCCAGCGCATAAAGATTAGCTGAAGCAGGGAGATTCTTACCCCAGAGACCAGGGCCTGGAACCAGAGTCCGATCGGGATAAAATAAAATAAAATCCATAAACCTACGATCGAGGCTACAATTATAATAATAAGTGAAATGTCCATTGATTAATTATTTAATGGTTTAACAATTGCTTGTGATCCTGTAATCTTAATAACCTCAATTTCCGTCTTTGGGTTCAAATATCCCCCGATAGATTTTCCTTCAAGGGTAATATCATTCACTTTCACTTTTCCTATGGGATTGAGCCGGGTGAGGGTTATTCCTTTGTCTCCCGGATTAATCAGGTTTTCTCCGGGTCCTTCATTCACTCTTCCGTCTATGGCAGTATTCAAAATGGCTCCTTTCCAGGTTCTGGACCGTAATGCAAGGACCAGGGTCACAACGGATGCGACCAGGGTTCCGGCCAGGACGATAAATCCGGTTTGATTTCCAAAATTTTCAAATGCGAGGTAAACACCGGAACCCAAAAGGATCAATCCTCCGATCCCTGCTACGGTAGCCCCGGGAATGATCAGAAATTCGATCAGAAACAGGATCAATCCCAAAACAATCAATACAATTACACCAACCATGTTACGGATTATTAGTCAATACAAGCTTTCAGACCCTTCTTGATAAGATCCAACTGCATTTCTTTAAGGTGAGCGTGATTGCCCTTCTTGACGTCACAGTTTCCTTTATAATGGGCAATCAGGGCACATTGTTCTGCCTGAACCAGACTATGTTCACAAATCTCAATAAGGCTTTCGATAACATAGTCGAATGTGTTTATGTCATCGTTATACAGGATGAGGAAGGAGACGGGTTCCTTCGTCCTCTTGGTTCTTTTGTGAGTTTTCGGTTTATCCCTGTAAGGCTCTGCCATAACTTAAATTTAGTCCAGTATAAAAGTAGGAAATATTTTCTGAATTATCAATGATATCATTCACTCCGGTCCCTTTCCTCCAGTTGTACCACTCTGCTCACAGGGGTTCTCTCCCCATCGTACCAGGCAACCACAATGGCATCCTTAAAACCCAGGGCCCGCACCTGGTCCAGGGCTCGTTCTGCATCGTTGAAGTGGCTGAACATCCCGGCATAATACCTTGTAAACCCTTTATCTTCGATTATCTCAGCGGTTATCGGAGTGATCCCTTTAAAGGCATCATATTCAATAGCGTTGCTGAAGGCTCCGAGTTGAATCCGGTATAGAGTTCCTTTAGGCAGTTCAATATTAACCCCGAACCGGTTTCCTGAATGATAGGGAGTGCGGTCCAGAATTTCAAACTCATGAATTTGATTTTTTTTAGGCGTGGCAGGCTTTATCACTTCCGGGGAAGATTTTTGAGGTGCGGGAGTCTCCATTGTTCCTGCCGGTGTGTCCGTGTATTCATATACGGTAATATCTCCTGATTGCAGGGCCGGCTTGATCGTTTCAGGGTAATTCTTTTTACTCTCCCTTTCCCGGTCCATGGTCTGAACAGCCAGGAAAAGAGCGTCTGCCTGCTGCTGAAGATCTGCCGACATTTTCTCCCATTCTATAATTTCACGCTGTCTGGCCCAACGCTCATTGGGATCCGGCATTTCCCTTACCTCAATCCGGATAGTCCTGGCAAGTGCAGAGAGAGAATCGGCCTTTTTTTGCAACTCCAGTGCCTCGTTCAATCGGGTCTGGTAAACATCCATGGGTTCAGACAAATTTCCCGGTTTTACGACAGGGACTGCAGGGGATTTTTTGGGAATTTCGGTATCGGCGGTGACAGATTTACTTTCCCTCAGGTCATAGATCTTCGGAATCGCATTTATCCCTCCCAACTGACCTATCTTCATGACCTCCTCAGGATCCGCATCAGCAAGATTTTGCCTGGGCTCTTTAAGCTTTAGTTTGTAAGCCGTAAGCATGCTGTCCAAACCCTGTCTGTCGGTAATGAAAAAAACGGTTCCAAGGTCGGCCCCTGGCATCAGCAGAAATTCATTTTCCGGTGAATTCACCGGAAAGCTTATAGCTACCGGTTCAGACCATTCATTCCGGTCCTGATCGTACCGGGACTTGAAAATGTCGAATCCGCCAATACTGCTGTGGCCCATGGAAGCAAAATACAAATCCTGCCCCACCGGATCAAAATAGGGGAACAATTCATCATATTCGGTATTGATAGCCGACAAATTCTGAGGTTTGCCATATTTGTTCCCATTGGTTTTTTTCACACGGTAAATATCCGTTCCACCTTTCCGGCTTGCCGCAGAATAGTAGAGAAAATCTACATTACCCTGATTTTTGGGGATAAACATATACCGGCTTAGTCCGCCAGGATCCTCATTATTGCTTATCAGCTCAGAAGGTTTAAGCTGAAGGCTGCCCCCCTTGCCCCTAACCTGTTGGATAAATTCCTGATCTTCAAAGCTAAAAAGTGAGGTGGCAAGAATCTCAAAAGGATTATAAGTGGTCGTCATGTTGATCGCATTCAGGGACATACGGGCTTCCCTTTCCGGGATCATGAGCTTCTGTTCCTGCCGGTCTGCCCATTCTGCAAATTTTTCGAACGATTTCCGGGACTCCTCAAACTGGTAATTTTTTCGGTAAGCCTTTCCAAGGTAATAAAAGGCATCGATCGGGACCATGGGTTTCGCCGTGGCATAGTCCAGATATTCTATGGCCTTTGGAATCTCTCTGTTTAACTTATAAAGGGATACCCCCGCATAATAATTGAAAAGTCCGTCCTTGGGATACCTTTCAATCAGGGAATTGAATTTCTCAAAGGCATTTTCAAAATCCCCCTTTTCGAAATCCTCCTCTGCAAGCTTTTTCAACTCCTGAGTGGAATACATCCCGTTCTGCCCCGAAAGCAGCCAGCCGTTTAAAAGGATAATCAACATCAATAATCCTTTTGGAGCAACACTCCTAAACATAATACATCCTCCCTTGTTTTTAAATTGTTTAGTTATTTGTGAGCATAAAATTAATAATTAAAGCTGTTGCTTCATTGTTGATAAACATTCAAGTTGTTAACGCTTTTTTTAGTGTTGAATTTGTAATTTTACCTTTAATATTAGAAGTTATGACCAGTTTAAAAATCGGTGATAAGGCGCCTGCATTTAGTGCAAAAGACCAGCATGGCAATGAGATTTCCCTGGAACAATTCAGGGGTAAAAAGGTAGTTCTTTATTTCTATCCCAAGGATAATACCCCGGGATGCACTGCCGAAGCATGTAACCTGAGAGATAATTACGAAGAATTTCTCAATAAGGGCTTTGCGGTGATCGGAGTTAGTGCCGACAGCGAAAAATCCCATCAGAACTTCACCTCCAAATATGAACTTCCCTTTCCCCTGATCCCCGATACAGAAAAGGAGATCATCAAGGCTTATGGAGCCTGGGGTGAAAAGCAGATGTACGGGAAGACATACGAAGGAATCCTCAGGAAAACCGTGATCATTTCTGAAGAGGGCAGGGTGGAAAAGATTATTGAAAAAGTAAAAACAAAGGATCACAGCAGACAGATTTTTGAAGAGTTTTCCCATTAAGGGTAAAAGGCAATTAAGTTTTGTCCGTTTTTCTCTGAAATCCTCCCGGTATCGGATTCAACTTAACTTATTGTCTTTGAGATATTAATCCAAATTAAACAACTAAGATCAATGAGTAAAGAAAAAAACGATACTGCAGCAAATGTCAATAAAGAAAAGCTGAAAGCCCTTCAACTGACCCTGGATAAAATTGAAAAGGGCTATGGAAAAGGAGCCATCATGAAAATGGGGGACAGTGCAATCATCGATGTGCCTGCCATTCCTTCAGGTTCGATAGCTCTCGATATTGCCACGGGGGTGGGCGGATACCCAAGAGGAAGAGTCATTGAGATCTTCGGACCCGAATCTTCAGGGAAAACCACCCTGGCTATTCATGCCATTGCCGAAGCTCAAAAGGCAGGAGGAATTGCCGCTTTTATTGATGCAGAACATGCCTTTGACCGCTTCTATGCTCAGAAGCTAAATGTGGATATCGAAAATCTGCTCATTTCACAGCCCGACAATGGGGAACAGGCCCTGGAAATAGCCGATCACCTCATCCGTAGCGGGGCCATCGATATAATTGTGATCGACTCTGTGGCAGCATTGACCCCAAAAGCAGAGATAGAAGGGGAGATGGGTGACTCCAAGATGGGCTTACAGGCAAGGCTTATGTCCCAGGCCCTCAGGAAGCTCACTGCCAACATTAACAAGACCAATACTACCTGCATTTTCATTAATCAGCTTCGAGAAAAGATCGGGGTGATGTTCGGTAACCCTGAGACAACCACAGGTGGGAACGCACTAAAATTCTATGCTTCCGTTAGGGTGGATATCAGGCGGACCGGACAAATCAAAGACGGTGAAGATATTCAGGGGAACCGTACCCGCGTGAAAATTGTCAAAAATAAACTGGCACCCCCTTTCCGAAAAGCGGAATTCGATATTATGTACGGAGAGGGGATATCCAAAACCGGTGAACTTATTGACCTTGGAGTAGATCTGGAAATTATCAAGAAAAGCGGATCCTGGTTTAGTTATGGAGAAACCCGGCTCGGACAGGGCCGCGATGCCGTAAAGGTTCTTCTCTTGGATAATCTTGAATTATCAGATGAAATTGAAGTGAAGATCCGTGAAAAGCTTAAAAATGCTTCTCAGTAATCTCTAAAATAACCTTAATACCCAGGTACCTGTTTATTTGATAATCCTTATTCCCAGTCCCAATGAAAATAAGAATGTTTACCCTTGTTTTTTCGGTGATTCTGTTTATTGCGTCATGCAAACCCTCAGAGACCGAAAACCGACAATCTTTTACCATCAACAACGAACTCACCAGCGCTGAAAAGGAGGGAGGGGTGCTGACACCGGAGATCCTTTGGAAATTCAACCGCCTTTCCGATCATCAACTTTCACCCGATGGGAAATCTATTCTCTATAGTCTCACGCGCTACAACGCTGAGGAAAACAAGGGCAAGACCGATATCTTCCTAATCCCTTCCACCGGGGGTGAGGCTGTAAACCTTACTCCTTTTGACGGCTCTTTCCATAATCCGCGCTGGAGTCCGGACGGCAGTAAAATCGGTTTTCTAAGTAAGGCCTCCGGAAGCATGCAGCTATGGGAAATGTTACCCGAAGGGGAAGGGATGATTCAACGAACCGATTTCGAAGGGGATATACAGGGCTTCGAGTATTCACCCGACGGAGAGCATATCTTTTATCTGATGGACGTCAAAACCGGAACGACCACAGCCGACCTTTATCCGGGATTACCCGACGCTAACGTAAGGATCATTGACGACCTTATGTACAGGCACTGGAACGACTGGGATGACAAAAAATCAAGGCATATATTCATTACCTCCTACCAGGAGGCTATGCTTCAGCCCGGCAAAGATATTATGGAGGATGAGCCATGGGACTCCCCTCTCTCCCCTTATTTCGACCAGTCCGAGATAAGCTGGGGCCCCGATGGAAAATTCCTGGCCTATACCTCCAAAAAAATGATAGGGAAAGAGTATGCCTTAAGCACCAATAGCGATATTTATTTATATGACCTGATCTCCGGGGATACCAAAAACCTGACCCCCGGAATGCAGGGATATGACAAGTATCCTGTTTTTAGCAATTCCGGAAGGTATATTGCCTGGCAAAGTATGGAAACCCCGGGTTATGAAGCCGATAAGAACAGGCTCTTTATCATGGATCTCGAAACCGGAGAGATGAGAGATCTTACCCCTGATTTTGATCAGGATGCCGAACACCTCATTTGGAGCACGGACGACCAGTTTATCTATTTCATTTCAGGAATCGAAGCCACCTACCAGATTTATCGCCTTGAAGTTGCCAACGGGGATATTATCCAACTTACCAGGGGTGATCATGATTTCACCTCATTTCAACTCGGGAACGGGTTCCTTACTGCCGGGAAAATGTCCATTTCCATGGCTACCGAACTATTCAGAATCAATCTGGAAAACATGGAGGAATCAAAGATCAGCAATGTTAACGGACATATTTATGATCACATTGAAATGGGAAGGGTGGAGGAAAGATGGGTGAAAACCACCGATATCAAGGATATGAAAGTCTGGGTGATCTATCCCCCGGGATTCGATCCCGGGAAAAAGTATCCTGCCCTGCTGTATTGTCAGGGAGGACCACAGAGTGCGGTTAGCCAGTTTTTCTCCTACCGTTGGAATTTCCAGATCATGGCAGCACATGATTATATTATTGTAGCTCCCAACAGACGCGGATTGCCGACCTTTGGTGCCGAATGGAACGAACAGATATCCGGGGATTATGGAGGACAAAACATCCGGGATTATTTGAGTGCCATCGATGCCCTCAGTAAGGAAGAGTTTATTGATGAAGACAGATTGGGAGCGGTGGGTGCAAGTTATGGGGGTTTTTCAGTATTCTACCTCGCCGGTCACCACGAAGGCCGGTTCAAGGCTTTCATTTCCCATTGCGGGATCTTCAACTTCGAATCCATGTATGCATCTACCGAGGAGATGTTTTTTGCTAATCATGACCTTGAAGGAGCTTACTGGCAGCAGCCCGTACCGAAAAGCTATCGCTTCTCTCCTCACCGTTTCGTGCAGAATTGGGATACTCCGATTATGATCATCACCGGAGAATATGATTTCCGGATTCCCTATACCCAGAGTCTGGAGGCCTTCAATGCTGCACAGTTGAACAATGTGCCCAGCAAACTGCTGGTCTTTCCCGATGAGACCCATTTTGTTGTGAAACCCCAAAACAGTATCCTCTGGCAGAAGGAATTCTTTGCCTGGTTAAACCGGTATCTGAAATAAAAAGTGAGGGCATCTGTGGAGTTTATCCTTATTCATATCAAATCCTTGGTTTTGGTAAAGGGAAATTTATTAACTTTATTTTTCTAAATTAGTTAACCGTTTAACCCTAGAACATAACAGGCTTTCGATGCGGTAAACAAAGCTTTGAAAAATCATGAATGGATTTATAACATTCCTGCTGCATTTTATCTTCATTGCAACTTTTTCATTCCTGTTTTTCATGTCCATCTTCATTCTCAGGCCTCTGAGAGTGCACCGAACCCGGCCAATGAGCACCATGTCCCTTAAAATCAGTTATTTACTTTTCTTGTTTACCTTCATTTCCCTTTCCTACCTGATCCTGTTTTTTACCGATCTGACTTCTGAAGGGACCCTTGATCCGGATCAGACCATAGAGACCCTCAGTTTTATTGTTCTGGGTTCCGCTTTTTTTATTCCCAATCTGGCTATAATGTTAAGAAGGAAAGTAAAAAAAGGAAGAAGGGCTTATAACGTATTCTTCACCTTCGTTAATCTGATATTCGCAGGTGCAATGCTCGCCTTGTATTATTTTTTGCCCTTTAATTTCAGGTGATCTTCTATGATCTGCATAGCCTGATCCTTCATTTCCTCCATGGGAGCAAGACCATCAATCCAGTAAACCCTGAATCCATCCTTTTCCATCTTCCGGAACCAGGTCATCTGCCTTTTCGCAAACTGGTGAATGGCAGTGTTCAGATTTGAAAACATCTGCTCATAATCCATTTCCCCTAGTAGGTATTGAGTGATGTATTTATACTCAAGCCCGTAATACATAAGTTTTAGAGCAGGGATCCCCTTATCCAGGAGTCCTTTTACCTCCTCGATCATCCCATTCTCCAATCTTGATCCCAGTCTTGCAGTGATGCGCCTGCGCCTTTCCTCCCTTGGAAGACTGAGGGCGATGATCACTGAATTGATTTCCGGGTAATCCCCATCATCAACCTGGTACCGTGCGTAATGTTCGGCAATCTCAATGGCTCTTACCAGCCTTTTTCGGGTTTCAGTATCTGTTTTGTTATGTAGGGTTTTATAGGATCTTAGCATGCCTTCCATTTCCTCCATGGATTTGCCTGCAAGCCTGGCCCTTAGCCCGGTATTTGCCGGGACCTTTATAAGTTTATAACCACTAAGCACTGCCTGAATATATAATCCGGTACCCCCGCAGAGAATCGCATTTTTACCCCTTGAGTCTATGTCCTGAAGAGATTCAAGGAAATCCTTCTGATAAAGGAAAACATTATACTCGAAACCCGGATCCGCGATATCAATCAGGTGATAGGGGATGGTCACATCTCCTGCCCTGTAGTCATCATAATCCTTCCCGGTACCCAGGTCCATTCCCCTGTATACCTGCCGTGAGTCGGCAGATATGATCTCTGCATCCAGCTTTGCCGCCAGTTGTGAGGCAAAAGCGGTTTTTCCGGAGGCGGTAGGGCCGGTAATGGTGATTAAATCGTATGATTTTCCATTCTTATTTTGCATCTTGCATGAATTTTGCACAATATCCCCGGTAAAGTTTACATAATTATTCGATATTTAAAACAAGCACAGATAATCAATACTTTACATGAGTATCCCCTATTTATACCAGCGAACAAAATCCATTCTGCTTTCCCCGGTTGGAGCCTGGGAGGAAATTTTGGCAGAGGGATTGTCACGAAGGAAGGTGATATTCAGATTTCTTCTGCCATGGTCCCTTATTCTGGGCTTTTTAACTTTTCTTGGTGTGCTTTTTTATGAAAATATTTACGATTCCAATGCCCTGATCTTTATCCTTATCAGTGGTTCATTTTCGTTTTTTATCATTTTCCTTGAGGTTTATCTTTCGGGTTGGCTTATCACGGAATTAACCGGACTTCTGGGTAATCCTTCCGGCTCCGATGAAGTTTTCAATCTGGTGGTTTTTTCCCACGCTCCTTTTTTCATTGTGCTCTCACTCACTCATCTTTTCCCACAGCTTATGTTTATCAATGCATTTGGGATCTATTCCTTTTTTGTTTTTTGGACGGGGATCAATAAATTGACGGAGATTAAGGAGGAAAATAAAATTCCCTTCCTTCTTGTATCCAGTCTGATTATGCTGGCTCTCTTTATGCTGCTTAGTTTTACCTTTAACAGTATCTATGAAACTATCTTAGGACAAATTACCATATTTGCCGCCCTGTAATGAAAAATAAGATTAATATAAAAAATAAAAGGGCTTACTTCGATTATGAGATCCTGGAGAAATACACAGCGGGACTGGTCCTGACCGGTACCGAGGTTAAGTCGGTGAGACAGGGAAAGGTCAGCCTGGGCGATTCCTATTGTTACATAAGGGATAGGGAGATCTGGGTGAAAGGAATGCAGATTGCCGAGTATTCCTTCGGTAGCTACAACAACCACATACCCGACTCGGAACGGAAATTATTACTTGAAAGAAAAGAGATACGGAAACTGGACAGGAAAACCCGCGAAACCGGAAATACCATTGTGGTTTTGAAGCTTTTCTTTTCGGAAACCGGGTATGCCAAGCTGGAAATCGCACTGGCGAAAGGGAAAAAGCAATACGACAAGCGTGAGACTATCCGGCAAAAGGATGCCAAACGTCAGATGGAACGCCTACATAAATTCAAGGAAAGATAAGGGCTACTGGGCAAAAAAGAAATTATTCAGCTCATAGATGTCGTTAACATCCAGTTTCAGGCGATTGTCAAAATACTGGTCTATGGCCTGCAATAGTTCTTCAAAGGAAATATATTCATCCCCGTCGGCATCCAGATTTTTAAACTTGTCGGGCACCTCCGTGATCAGTTTCCGTGTATAGCCTGCACCTATAATCTCAAAATAACGTTTGACATCTTCCCTGCTAACCGCCTCATTTCTTCCGAGCAGGTTTTTCAGGTACTCCTCTTCACTCAATGTTCTGCCGTCCTCATCTACCCAGACTCCGGGTTCTGAAAATTCCTTGTCAAGATAGTTTGGGATCCCATCCATATCATCGTCAACAGGGCAACCCAGGGTATCTACCTCAACACCGTAAGGGGTTCCCGGACACTCATCCACCTGGTCGAGAATGAAATCCCCGTCTTCATCCCCAAGCATCACATCGTCAAAATCCAGTTCAGCAAAAAGCTTCTCCACGATCATGGTTTTGGGTTCGGAAAACAAATCCAGCTGAATGCTGAAATAGTTGAATGCGAACAGATCATTCCCTTTTTTGCCCTTAACGGATGTGCCTTTACTGCTAACGTTATCCATGTAGTCGGTGAATGTATAATGAAGGGAAGTCCCGAGCTTGAGCTTCACTCTTTCTGATACATTGAAGTTGAGGCCAAGGTCCAGTGGGATGGCGAAAGCGTTTTTACTATAGCCTCCAAGTCCGTGAATATCCCTCTCCCTGTCCCGCAGATCCGACTCAAAACGGTAATCCCTCTGAAGTATTACGGAAGGAACAGCATCAAAATCCTCCTGGGGAATATCCCGCAGGGTGCCATCGGACCAGTAAAAGTAAAAATTGCCTTCATCATCGAAGAGGTCACCCTTGGGAGTGAATAGAATATTCTCGATGCCGAGGGAAACAAAAGGTGTCAGAAACCGGTCCTGATTAATCAGGTGGTGGAAAGAGTATTCAATACTAAATCCGAAATTGACAATTTCTGTCCTGAAATTCAGGTTTCTTTCAGGGTTGGAAAGGGATCTCTCATTCGCAGTAAGATTCCCATAAAGGAAGAAAAGGTTTAATTGGTAATTCCTTGAGGGGTCGATAAATGTGGTAACATTAAACTTATACCCATAATCGCCAAGCATGGGATTTATGACGTTGTTACGGACGTCCCCATAAAAATTCAATACCCCGGAGCTTAATCCGATAACCGGTTTGTAAACCGGATTTTCGATGTTGATCTTTTCATTCAGTAAATCTTCAACAGGGTCTGTTTCCTGCGCAAAGAGCGGGAAGAGAGAGAAAATCAGAAAGCTTGCAAGAAAAATTTGTTTGCCCATGAAATTTACCTGTACCATTTTTGATTCGAGATCATCAGGGCTTCCTGGACGGTTATTCTTTCCCCCTTATTATACGCAGTCACAAATGCGTCCTTGATTGGGGTGTTATTCCAGATCTGCACCCGGTAATCCCTTGCTTCCTTATATACATCAAATGGCCCGGTGGTATATTTTCGCCATCCCTCATGAAACTCCTGCGTCACTTCCCTGTTTATGTTTCGCCTGGCAAAATAGGAATCTATATCTACAGGCTTATGTCCGGCCGCAAGTTGTACCCTGTAGGTGATGCCCTCCGGGGTTTGCGGTTGTTTTCGGACTTCTTCAGGTTTTTCTGCTTCCGGCTTTTCCGGGACACTCTCCTGCTGTATACGTTCCGGTTCCGGTTCGGTTTCCTCCATTACCTTCATCTCCGGGAAATCATCCGGTTCGGAGATGGCTGCGAGCTGAACCAAATCATCCCGAATAGCCACCGATTCTGTTTGATTACCCGAAATGTAAGAAAAACTACCCGTTAATTCAAGGTTTTCAATGGAATATCCGGGATCGGGAATGATCTTATAGGAGACCGTGAACTCCTTATCCTCAGGTAAGTTCATCCAGAGAATCTTGGCGGTACGCTGACTGAAGCTGAATATTCCCCCCTTGGAATCACCCTCTGTGGCCCTGTATCCCTCAGGAATATATTCCTCAATCTTGGCGAATTTATTAAGGTCATCCTTAAAAACCCTCAGCTCAACAGTATATTCGTAGGTTCCTGTTTTGGTTATTTCTGAACGGGAAATTCCGGGTTCGTCCTTTACGGCCAGCAATTCCGATTCTATATCTCCCGAAAAATCGTTGATGTCTACTACCTGATCTTTAGGTACCTCAGGATTGGGAAGGATTCTCACCGACGAGGCCGAAGAAACATCCAGACTCCTTCTCTGGTTTTCTTCAACATAGGCAAACTCCCCCGAAAGATTCAATTCCCCACTCAGTCTCTCATGAACCTTGATACGGTAAGATACGGTAACTTCATCCCGGGGAGGCAGCTTTAGCCAGATGATCCTGAGCCTCTGATCATCAAAAGAGAAATCAGCATTCGGAGCAGAGATCCTTTCAGCCGAAAGACCTGCCGGAAGAACCTGAATGAACCTGGAAAAGCTTTCCAGATTTCCTTTCCGGATAATCAGGGTAACCTCAAAAGATTCCCCGGCAGTTACCGTAGAGGGCCCCGAAAGCTCAAGGTTTATTTCCTGCTTGGGAAACCAGGAAATAAATGCAATACTGATAAGGATAATAACCGTAAGTAAATATTTTATCATGGCCGACAAAATTTTGGGCAGCGAATTCCTGAAGGAATTGCCTCCCTGATTTCCATTTGAAATCTGTCAAACTACACCCTTGAAAATTACAAAGTCAGGAACCATGATAAAACAATCCCATGCCCCTAGATATTAACATAAGTCGCTAATTATGAACAATAATCTTATGCACCTGTATCAGAAGTTCGGACTCAACAGATATTTACTGTAGAATGAATTGATGTGATCCACGGCCGCGTCTGCAGTATCTACCACTTTATAAAGATCCAGATCTTCCTGACTAATATTTTTTTCTTCTTCCAGCATTACCTGCTTTATCCAGTCCAACAGTCCCTTCCAGTAATCTGTTCCCACCAGGACAATCGGGAATTTTCCGATTTTCTCGGTCTGGATCAGGGTCAATGCCTCAAATAACTCATCAAAAGTTCCATATCCGCCGGGGAGGACAATAAACCCCTGGGCATATTTCTGGAACATCACTTTCCTGACAAAAAAATGCTTGAAAGTGATCAGCTTGTCAGAATCGATGAAAAGATTCGCTGCTTGTTCGAAGGGAAGGTCAATGTTGATTCCCACCGATTTTCCGTTTCCTTTCTTTGCACCCATATTGGCCGCTTCCATAATTCCGGGTCCCCCACCGGTAATCACCCCGTACCCATGGCGGGTAAGCTTAAATGCGATATCCTCAGCCAGTTTATAATATTTATGCTCCGGAGTGGTTCGGGCTGAACCGAAAATGGAAACACAGGGCCCAATGCTGGCGAGTTTTTCAAATCCCTGCACGAATTCTGCCATGATCTTAAAGATCTGCCATGAATCTGCGGTTTTGATCTCGTTCCAGTCTTTTTCCTGAAAGGCTTTTAGAATCTTTTCTTCGCTGCTTGACATAATTAAGTTACTTTTGGGTTATACGGAAATTTCTTTTTTGGTTATGGGAAAATTAGGTTTTCTACGTACTTTTTAACAATTTTTTACTGATTCTTGATAGCTCAGAGCCTTATTAACCCATGTTTTCCTGATATTTCAGCTCGGCACGAAGGTACTCACCCGTGTAGGATCCGCCCACCAGAGCCAGTTCTTCCGGTGTCCCGGCTGCAACAACCCTGCCTCCGGATGCTCCCCCTTCTTTCCCAATATCAATAAGGTAATCGGCCGTTTTAATGACATCCATGTTGTGCTCGATCATGATCACCGTATTACCTTTATCCACCAGTTTACCGGTAACCTCCAGGAGCACCCTTACATCCTCGAAATGCAGTCCGGTAGTGGGTTCATCAAGGATATACAGGGTTTTCCCTGTATCTTTTTTGGCAAGTTCCGAGGCCAGCTTTACCCGTTGTGACTCACCGCCGGAAAGGGTGGTGGAGGGTTGACCCAGGCGTATGTACCCCAGTCCGACATCCTTCAGGGTTTTAATTTTCCTTTTAATGGAAGGAATATTGCTGAAGAACTCCAGGGCCTGATTGATGGTCAGCTCCAACACATCGTAGATATTTTTCCCTTTATAGCTTACTTCCAGGGTTTCCCTGTTATATCGCCTCCCGTTGCATGTGCGGCAACCCACATAAACATCGGGAAGAAAATTCATTTCTATGGTTTCTACCCCCGCTCCCTTGCAGGTTTCGCACCTTCCCCCTGCAACATTGAATGAAAAACGCCCTGCAGCATATCCCCGTATTTTTGCCTCTGGTGTTTGCTCGAAAAGCTTCCGGATATCTCCGAATACTCCGGTGTAAGTGGCAGGATTAGAGCGGGGTGTTCGTCCCAGCGGCGACTGATCCACTTCAATAACTTTATCAATAAGTTCAATTCCCTTAAGGCTCTTATAAGAAAGTGGTTCTTTGTTGCTCCGGTAAAAATGCTGACTGAGTATGGGATGCAGAGTCTCATTGATCAGGGTCGATTTACCGCTCCCGGATACTCCGGTTACGCAAATAAAACGACCCAGAGGAAATTCAACATCTATGGATTTCAGATTATTACCAGAGGCTCCCCTGAGCTTAATGGATTTTCCGTTTCCTTCTCTTCTCGATTCAGGAATACGTATTTCTTTCCGGTGGTTTAGGTAATCACTGGTAAGGCTCTCTGCTTTAAGGATCTCCGGCAGAGTTCCCTGTGCAACCACCTCACCTCCATGTCTTCCAGCCGTTGGTCCGAGATCTACGATATAATCGGCCGACTCAATCATTTCGCGATCATGTTCCACCACAATTATGGAATTGCCGTTATCCCGTAACTGCTTAAGTGATTGGATGAGTTTCCGGTTATCCCTCTGGTGAAGTCCGATGCTGGGCTCGTCCAGGATATACAACACATTTACCAGCTGACTCCCAATCTGGGTAGCCAGCCGGATTCGCTGGGATTCACCACCCGAAAGGCTGCGGGCAGGTCTGTTCAGCGAAAGATAGGTGAGTCCAACTTCAATAAGAAAACCAAGCCGGTTGCGGATTTCCTTCAACACATCCCTGGCAATGATTTTTTGCTTCTCGGTAAGCCTTTCCTCTATCCCCTCAAACCAGGCATATAGAGCGTTGATATCCATCTCCGAAAGCTCGGCAATATTTTTCCGGTCAATCTTAAAATGAAGGGACTCCTTTTTTAATCGTGCCCCATGACAAACCGGACAAGGGATTTTCCTGACAAACTGACTGGCAAATTTTTGTCCGGAAAGGGTTTCCGAAGTTCCGTTTTGATTCTGAAGGTAGCTGATTACCCCATCGAAGGTGAGAAAGTAATTGGAGGAGGTACCCAGGGGAGTATTGGTAAGTTTCAGGGATTCCTCACTTCCATACAAGATCCTGTCCATAGCCTCCTCAGGAATATCTTTTACGGGTGTGGTGAGCTCAAAATCAAACTTCCGGGCCAGTGCTTCCAACTGCCAGAAAATAAGGGTGTTTTTATATGTCCCCAGGGGTTTGAGCGCTCCTTTTTTTATACTCAGCCCCGGATCAGGTATGATCTTTTCCACATCAATCTCATCAATGGTTCCGAGTCCGCCGCATTTGCTGCAGGCTCCATGGGGAGAGTTAAAGGAAAAGGAATGCGGAGCCGGCTCAGCATAGGATATGCCGGTAGTCGGACACATCAGTTGCCGACTAAAATACCGGGGTTGATCCGAATCTTTCCCAAGAACCATAATGATCCCTTTCCCATGATGCATGGCTGTCTGGTACGAGGATTTCATAGGTTTCCGCTGATCCGGGCTCACCACCATTTTATCAACCACCAATTCAATATTATGGGTTTTGTAACGGTCCAGCCGCAAACCATGACCTATCTCTGTGATATTCCCATTGACCCGTGCCTGAAGAAACCCTTTCTTCCGCAGTGATTCAAAAAGCTCCTTGTAGTGACCCTTCCGTCCTGAAACCAGCGGAGCAAGCAGATAGACCGGTTTGTTTCCAAATTCTGAAAGGATAAGGTCCAGGATTTGATCGTCGGTATACTTAACCATTTCTTCCCCGGTCTTCCAGGAGTAGGCAATTCCCGCCCTCGCATAAAGCAAACGAAGGAAATCATAAATCTCAGTCACGGTCCCTACGGTGGAACGAGGATTCTTATTGGTGGTCTTCTGCTCAATGGAAATTACCGGACTCAACCCGGTGATCTTATCCACATCCGGCCTCTCCATACTCCCGATAAACTGCCGGGCATAGGCAGACATGGTTTCGATGTATCTACGCTGTCCTTCTGCATAGATGGTGTCAAAAGCCAGGGATGACTTCCCGCTGCCGCTCAGACCCGTGATCACGGTCAGCGTATTCCTGGGAATGGAAACATCAATGTTTTTAAGATTATGTACCCGGGCGCCAATTACCTGAATGTTTTTTTCCCCTCTGTCGATTGCCCGTTTCTTCTCCTTCTTAGCCAATAGATTAAAATTTTATGATCCGTACATACCCGAAAAACAAACAAAAAAAGCTGAAAAAAGATCAGTTTTCAAGCCGCTTTTCCGGCAAACTGCAAAATTAAGCCTATTCATTTTCTTCTGAAACTTTCATTAAAAATTTTTTCCTTATTTTGCCCAAAGGAATGAATAGTTATTTAATGATAACTTCCAAAATAACAGTAACATAAATACTAATTACTGGTGAAAATAAATGTGCTGTAAATTTCCTGGGGAGGGAAGGAGTGGCTATCGTGCCTCTTCATCCACCCGGTCCGGATTGAAAAATCCTTTTCTGGGGATCTTAAGGTAGTAGGAACGGTTGCCCGAATTGGTAAGGTAGCTTTCCCTTAACCAGGGATTCATCCATTTGAGGATCTTGTAGTTAATATCGTACCGGGCAGCAAATTCCGCAAAATCGCTGATCCTGCCGTCAATGGTAACCTCATAATAGGGAATCTCGGGATACAGGGCATTTTCGCCCACATGGAATCCGTACCTGGAAGGTTCCGTAAGGATCATTTTGTAAGCCAGGATCCGATACATATACCTTGCTGTTTCTTCGTTAAGCAGGAGATCAAAGTAATCCTTCTCCTTCTGCCGTTCAATTTGCCGGTCCATCCCCCGCCTTCCGGCATTGTACGAAGCCGCTGTCATAGTCCAGCTGCCGTATTTCTCAAACGATTCCAGCAGATAATCGGCGGCAGCTTCGGTAGCTTTTTCTATATGATACCTCTCGTCAATTTCAGAGTTAACCTCAAGCCCGTAATCCCTGGCCGTTCCCTCAAGCAGTTGCCAGAATCCAACCGCATTCGCCGGAGAAACAGCATGGGTAAGCCCGCTTTCAGCCACAGCCAGGTATTTGAAATCGTCCGGAACCCCTTTTTCTTTTAGGATTTTCTCAAGGGTCGGGAAATACCGGTTCGCCCTCTTGATGAAAAGCAGGGTCTGCGACTGCCAGTAAGTGTTCACCAAAACCTCCCGATCCAGACTCTCAATAATGTCAATCTGGTCCATGGGCACCATTTCCTCGGCAAATTCGAGATTTTCAGGAAGCTCCACCGCAAAAATGGCATAACTGTTTTTGGGCTCATTGGAAGGCTCAGCCGGCTCCTTGGTTTCGGATTGACCTCCCTTGCTGATCAGTGCAAAGGAAACCAGGATTATCAAAAATGTAAGGGATAAGGTTATCAGGTTTCTGTGCTTCATAATTCCCCCCGGGTTGAAAAAGTGAAAATTCGGGTTTTGGTAACGGTTGTCACAATTATACGAATAATCCTTCAAATTGTTATCCGAAGAATTCGGGGAATTTTCCTCTTTTTATCCGATATTTTCCAGGGGTTACCGCAGGATTAAAACCGGTAACGAAATCCTGTATAGAGTCCAAAGCTGTAAGGTCTGGATTCAACAAAATTATCCGAACCGTTTATGGAATTGAGGTAGTATTTTAACTGAGGTTCGATGAGAAATTCCAATGCCCTGCTAAGCTCCATATCAATCCCGAGCCCAAGATTTCCACTGTAATTCACCGACCGGAGTTCATCCACCGTGCCAATCTCCCGGCTGTTTCCCGCTTCAATATAATATACCCGGCTTCCCAGGAGAAAATTGGTACTAATTCCCCCCAGAAGCTTTACATCGGTTTTTCGGTCAACGATGGTATACCTTAGCATAAAAGGTACCTCCAGAAAATGGAAGAACTGATCCACCCTTCCTCCCGCAGGCAGCAATTCCGGCGAGTTCGAGGTAACTCCGGTATATTCCTCCGTGAATACCGGCCTCCCATCCTCAATGGATAGTTTGTTGGTCGAATTGGAACTGATAAATTCCGATTCCGTTCCAGGTCCGCCATCCCGGATTACCCCCGTGGAATTCGAAACGATCAAAGCCTGGGCATTACCCGAAACCTGCTCGAAATCGTCAATGTATGCAACCCGGTCGTAAGGCGAATAAACCTTGCTTACCCCAATGCCCATGCGCGCATACACTAATCCGGTATGAAAGCTTAATCGGTCACCCGCCACCCACCCCAGGTCAAATCCGCCCGAATAACTGATCTTCCCGTTCTCAGCCTCACTCAGGTACTGCGATAATTCCGAATTTTTCTCTCCCAGACTGCGGTAACTGTAGATCGGACTCGCCATGGCCGCAATGCTGAACCTCTTCTCCTCCTTCTCCTCAACCTCCGTCTCCCCTACGGAACCCAGATCCGCCCAGGTGTAAACCTTTTCAACAGGATCCTTTCCCGGGATGCGGTCATTCTGCACCCCCCCGGGCATAAGGCGTTTCGGCAGCCCCGATTCCCTCGTAATCTTTATCTTCAATAGGGTAGCTCCTGTTTTTTCTCCGGTTGAAGGGTCCTTCTCCTGGATCCCGCTCTCGGGCGTTTTACCCCGCTTTTCCAAAGAAACAGACACTCCTGACCCTTGTATTCGCTTTTCCTCCAGGTTTCGTTCTTCAACTTTCTGAACCGGTGAAGGGGACTTTTCCGACGCCCGGAGACTGTCGGATAATACGGTTCCCGGCTCCGACAGGGGTTGCAGGGTCAATCCGGGTTCATGGAATCTTCCGGTATAATAATAACCCAGCCCAATCAGACCAAGGATCCCCAGGGTGGCTGCAACGCGCATATAAACAGGGAGCAACCTCCGCTTCTTCCGGGTATTCAGTCCGCTTTGAATGCCCTCCCAGATCCCCGCCGGGGGCAAAACCTCATGTCCGCGTAACCCCCCTGAAAAAACCTCATCAATCTTATGTTTATCCCTCTTTGTCATCTAGTCCGTTTTACTTTTCTCTGAATATTTTTCCTGAATCCTCGACTGTAACAGGGTTCTGGCCCTCGACAGGTTCGATTTGGATGTCCCTTCAGATATACTCAGCATTTCACTGATCTCCTGATGGGTATAACCTTCAATCGCATAAAGGTTGAATACAGCACGGTAGCGGGGTGAAAGTTCCCGGATCAGCTCAAGCAGCTCTTCCGCCTCCAGTTCCCCATAAACATCCGGCTCCTCCGTAAGGGAATCATCCCCTTCATGTTCCTCCAGCTTACCCAGATGTCTCGATTTTCTTAATTTTTCCAAAGCCGTATTCACGATGATCCTCCGGATCCATCCTTCCAAAGAACCGGTTCCCCGGTATTGGTCCATCTTCCTGAAAACCTTAATAAACCCATCCTGCATAATGTCCTTTGCCTCATCTTCATCCGAAGCATATTGCAAACAGACAGCATACATGCCGGGAGCTACGAGCTGGTAGAGCTTTTCCTGACTTTCAGGTTTTCCTTTTCTGCATCCCTCAATTATATCCTCAGGTATGTCCGCCAAGTAAATTCTTTTTTGCAAATGTATTATTCAATTCACGGCCGGACAAATACCTTTATCATTATACCGGGTACATCCATTTTGTTAGCAGATGCAGGAAATTACACCTAGGTTGCGTTTTCAGGAAAAAGACTCCACAAACGCAACCGGAAAGCCTCTCAATCCATCTATGGGGTAAATCCTTAATTCTAAAAATCATGAGAATTCTGTTAAGCGTTCTGATCATCAACTCAATCCTGGTCCTGACCTCCTGTCAGAAGCAGCCGGGTCCTGATTATACTCCACAAATCGATTTTCAGGAAAACAAAAAAGCCGCAAATCTGATCGCCGCCGATAATGCCTTTGCCTTCGATCTGCTCAAAGAAGTGGATGGTTTTACCGATGAGATTAATTATATGATTTCCCCCCTGAGTGTTTCCATCGCCCTGGGAATGACCATGAACGGGGCCGAAGGACAAACCGAAGATGCCTTTGTCGAAACCCTGGGCTTTGGCGGGATGAATCCTTCCGACATAAACTTTGTGCACGGGGCCCTTATCGAGCACCTTCACAAAGTGGATCCCAAAGTTACGATGGAAGTGGCCAATTCCATATGGGTGAACCAGTTATACACCATCCTCAAGGAGTTTGCCGATACCAACAAGCACTATTATAACGCCGAGATCCGAAATCTCGAGTTCATCAATCCCGAGGGAGTCAATATCATCAATAAATGGGTGGAAGAAAAAACCCATGGGAAAATAAAGGATGTTCTGGATTATATTCCCTCCGACGCAGTAATGTACCTGATCAATGCGCTCTATTTTTATGGCAACTGGAAGTATGAGTTTGAAGAGGACCCCGATTTTAAGATCAATTTCAACAATGCAGACGGAACCCGGGAAATGACCCCGGCCATGAAACTGGAATCCGATCTTGAAATCATGACTAATGAGTCCATGACGGCAGTCGATCTGCCCTACGGAAACGATAAGTTTTCCATGGTCCTGCTCCTGCCTGCCGGGGATAAGTCGGTCGACGATCTCGTCAGCGAACTCGACCTGCAAACCTGGAATGATTGGATGGATAATTTTTACACCTCCGGTGTCAGACTCGAAATGCCAAAATTCAAGCACGATTATAAAGTCCTGCTAAATCAGCCTCTTTCCAATATGGGACTGGATATTGCCTTCTCCGGCTCAGCAGAATTTCCCGATATGCTCGAAGGAACGTCCAATCTGGCCATATCAAGGGTAATCCATCAGACTTTCATCGACGTCAATGAGAAAGGTACCGAAGCCGCCGCCGTAACCGTGATTGAAATGGAACATACATCAGCAGGTGGCGGAGGATCAGCCAGACTAATACGCCTTGACAGGCCTTTCTTATATGTGATCCGGGAAAAAACCAGCAATGCCATTGTCTTTATGGGCAGGGTAGGCAATCCGGAAGGGGCTGAGTAACCCCGATGGAGTTGCTCATTTTTTTCTGATATACTTTTGTTTAAATATGGATAACCTCTCCATAGGCCGCCGCAGCTGCTTCCATGATGGCCTCAGACATTGTCGGGTGAGGATGGATAGACTTGATCACCTCATGCCCTGTAGTCTCCAGCTTGCGTGAAACCACCAGTTCCGCGATCATCTCGGTAACGTTGGCTCCAATCATGTGCGCCCCGAGCAACTCCCCGTATTTCGAATCAAAAATCAACTTCACAAACCCTTCTTTCTGTCCGGCAGCACTTGCCTTCCCTGAGGCCGTGAAAGGAAACTTACCCACCTTGATGTCGTAGCCTTCCTCTTTGGCCTTTTTCTCGGTCATACCCACCGAGGCCACCTCCGGGTTGGTATAGGTACATCCCGGAATATTCATGTAATCAACAGGTTCCACATTTACACCCGCAATTTTCTCCACGCAGCAGATTCCTTCCGCCGAAGCAGCATGAGCCAGGGCAGGTCCGTGCACAATGTCGCCAATGGCATAAACCCCTTTTACATTGGTGCGGTAAAACTCATCGACCTTGATCTTACCGTTCTCCATTTCCACCTTGTTTTCCTCCAGACCGATCCCTTCAATATTAGGAGCAACCCCTACGGCTGAAAGGACGATCTCAGCTTCAATCTCTTCTTCTCCCTTTGGGGTTTTAACTTTGGCCTTGCACATTTTTCCGCTGGTATCGACCGACTCCACAGAGGAGGAGGTCATAACTTTGATCCCGGCTTTCTTGAACGATCTTTCCAGTTGTTTGGAAACCTCCTCATCTTCCAGAGGAACAATATTGGGAAGAAACTCAACCAGGGTAACCTCGGTGCCCATGCTGTTATAAAAACCGGCAAACTCAGACCCGATGGCTCCCGAACCGATCACCAGCATGGATTTGGGCATTTTTTCCAGGGTCATGGCTTTGCGGTAACCGATAATCTTTTTCCCGTCCTGCTTGATATTCGGAAGTTCCTTGGAGCGTGCCCCGGTGGCCAGGATAATGTGATCGGCTTCATGTGTTTTCTTATCGCCGTTATTATCTACTTCCACCTTGCCGGCCGATTGAAGCCGGCCAAAACCTTCGATAACCTCAATTTTGTTCTTCTTGAAAAGGAATTGTACTCCTTTACTCATTCCATCGGCCACTTTACGACTCCGGTCAATTACCTTGCTGAAATCGGGCTTCACTTCTCCTTCCACGGTTAACCCATAGTCATCGGCGTGTTTAAAATAATCATACACCTGGGCGCTTTTGAGTAGGGATTTGGTGGGAATACATCCCCAGTTGAGGCAGACCCCTCCGAGGGATTCCTTCTCCACTACCGCTACTTTCATTTTTAATTGTGAAGCACGGATGGCTGCAACATAGCCGCCCGGACCGCTACCGATAACAATTAAGTCGTATTTCATTTTTTTATGATTTATAAGTTTGAATTATCATTCTGACCGAAAGCCTTTCTCTGACTCCAACAATTGAAAACGGATTTTGATTGGCAGGTATGGCTTTTTTGATTTTACAACAAAAATACGTCTTTTTAGTTTATCCCAAAATTGCCGGCTTTATCACCTTCTGTCCCTCTGCCTGATGGCCTCAAAAAGCAGAATGCCGGCAGATACCGAAACATTCAATGAATCAGCGATCCCCTTCATGGGTATTTTTATGATCATGGTGGCCGCTTCCCTCCAGGCGGTAGAAAGTCCTTCCGCTTCCGAGCCCAGGACCAGGGCCATTGCACCCCTAAAATCGGCTTCGTAATACAGCCGGCTGTCCTGAAGTGCAGCTCCGAATATCTTTACCCCATTCTTTTGAAACAAGTGAATGATGCTTTCACTTTGGCCGGTAAATACCGGCAAGGTGAAAAGACAACCTAAACTGGACCTGATAATGTTGGGGTTGTAAAGGTCCGTCTGGGTATCGCAAAGGAAAACCGCATCAACCGAAGCCGCATCTGCCGTTCTCAAAAGTGCACCGAAATTGCCCGGTTTTTCGACCGATTCGGCCACCAGGTAGAGTCCGCCGCCAGGAAACCGGAACCTCTTCGGTTCATGATCCATCATTTTCGATACAGCCACTATGCCCTCGGTGTTATCCCGGTAGGCGATTCTTGAGAATACATGATCAGATACTTCGGTAATTTTTTCCTCAGGAATGGATCCCTTGAGGTCAGAATGCCGTGGATTAAACAAGGAGGGACAGAGAAAAAATTCCTGCATTTCGTACCCTCCGGCAATGGCACGCCCGATCTCTCTGATCCCTTCAATGGTGAATACTCCCTGTTCTCTTCTCTGCCTGGGCTTGGAGAGTTTTAACAAATCCCGGATGCGGGGGTTGGCAGTACTTGTAATCATATTCTGGAAAGTTGGATTTGGTTCTTGTATTTATTAGGTACCCGGAGAATTCCCCTTCAGATACCCGGTTTATTTTGTCTAATGATTAAACTTTTACCCAGCACATTTCAAAGATCGGAATTTTTCCCAGTTCGGAAAATCCGGGGGGAATTTCTCATTCTTTAAGAAAAAAAAATTCCAAGTTGTTTGTTAATACCCTAACTTTCGTTTTTTTGGAAGTGGTTTCCGTCACCAAAACCGAAGATTTTTTTAAACAATACCGCAAGAAAAACATTAACTGTTTATGTCAGCCAGCAAAAATTTCGGAACCGCCCCGGTATTTTTTACAGCCATAGCCACCATACTCGGGGCAATTCTTTTCCTGAGATTTGGATTTGCTGTGGGAACCCTGGGCTTCTGGGGCACCGTCCTTATTATTCTTCTGGGTCATCTGGTAACCATACCAACCGCACTTGCCATTTCTGAGATTGCTACCAATAAAAGGGTGGAAGGAGGAGGGGAGTATTTTATTATCTCCCGTTCTTTCGGACTAAACATAGGAGCCACCATAGGGATGGCTCTTTATATGTCCCAGGCCATCTCGGTTGCTTTTTATGTTATTGCCTTTACGGAGGCTTTCGAACCCTTGTTTAATTTCGTGCAGAACAAATACGATTTTACCCTGCCCAGACAGGCCATCAGCATTCCGGCCATGCTTCTCCTCTCTGCCTTAATCCTCAAAAAGGGAGCGAATATGGGAGTAAAGGCCCTGTATTTTGTGGTTGGAATCCTGTTCTTTGCCCTCATCCTTTTTTTCCTTGGTAAAACCGAATACTCTGCTGCCAATACCTTCACCCTCGAAAATGCAGCCTTTAAAAACAGGGGCGATTTTTTCCTGGTTTTTGCCATTATATTCCCGGCCTTCACTGGTATGACCGCCGGGGTTGGACTTTCAGGCGACCTGGCCAAACCCTCCAGATCCATCCCCACCGGAACCATCCTGGCTACCGTTTCGGGTATGATTGTTTATTTCTTCATTGCATGGAAATTCAAATCGGCTGCAAGCTCCGAAGACCTTATCAACAACCAATTGGTTATGGCCGATATAGCCCGATGGGGGAAATTCTTCATCCCGCTGGGACTGGCTGCCTCCACCATGTCGTCTGCCATCGGATCGGTTATGGTTGCACCCCGGACCCTTCAGGCACTGGCCGGCGACCGCTCCCTGCCCGTGAATCAGATGAACTCCACTTTCTCTGTGATCCGTAAAGATGGAGAACCCTATAACGCCACTCTCCTTACCTGTATGATCGCCCTGGTTTTTGTTGCCCTGGGTAATGTTAATGCAGTTGCTGAAGTCATCTCTATGTTCTTTATGGTTACTTATGGAACCCTTTGTCTTATCTCATTTCTGAATCATTTTGGTTCTTCTCCATCCTACCGGCCCTCCTTCAGATCCAAATGGTATCTTTCGCTGATCGGTTTTGCAACGGCTATCTGGCTCATGTTCATGATCAATTTTATATATGCCGTACTGGCCGTTTTGCTGATGATCGTCCTTTACCTTGTGACTTCCTATTACCATACCGACCGTAAAGGACTGGAAGCCATCTTTACCAATTCCATCTTTCAGCTAAACAGGAACCTTCAGGTATACCTTCAAAAGACAGCAAAGAGCCGGACAAACAGGGAATGGAGGCCCAGTGCCATTTGCATCAATAAGCATTCTTTCCTTCGCGAAGATGCTTTCCGGCTGCTTAACTGGATATCCTATAAATACGGTTTTGGCACCTATATTCATCTGATTGAAGGCTATTATTCAAGGTCAGCCCGGGAGGAGTCGGCCGAATCCCTGGATGCACTGATTGCCAATTACGATAAGTTTCCCAACCAGGTTTATATCGACACGCTGATTTCCCCCTCTTATACCTCAGCCATTGCCCAGTCCATTCAGCTTCCCGGGATTTCGGGGATGGAAAACAACATGGTGATCTTTGAATTTGACAAGAACAAACCCGGCGATCTGAAAGAGATCATCGAGAACATCCCTCTGGTGAAAGCCGGGAGTTTTGATATATGCGTTATGGGAAGCACACAGACCGCCATCGATTTCCGCAAGGATATCCATGTGTGGATCCGGAGTATAGATCAGGAAAACTCCCATCTTCTGATCCTTCTGAGCTTTATCATTTTGTCCCATCCCGACTGGAAAAGGAGCAATATCCGCATCTTTGATATCTGTCCCCAGGGTAAGGAGAGCCAAACCCGGAAGCAACTGGAGGAACTGGTTACCAGCGGAAGATTGCCCATCACCGGAAAGAATATTGAGATAATCCCGGAAGATCCGGAGAAAGGAATCAAAAAACTGATGAAGGAGAGAAGCAAAAAAGCCGGGTTATGCCTGGTCGGCTTTCGGGAAGACAGCGTGAAACATTACGGCATGGAGGTGTTTAAAGGATATGAAGACCTGGGTCATGTGGTTTTTGTAAATTCTCATTACCAGAAAGATATTAGCTGATTATGTCTGATTTACTGTCAATCGATCCCCAGAATCTGGATGAACTTTTTATTACGATAGCCATTGTGCTTTCCGGAATTACCCTGGGAATGTATATGGTTATCCGGATACGGAGAGAGCTTAGAGAGGGTAAATCAAAAGGGAAATCAGCCGGTATCCTCAGAAAAGTGGTGGTGCCGATCACATTTTTTGTGATCGTGGTGGCCCTGCGCCTCAACCTGGACATTCTGATTGAAGACGAGGATCTCTTTTCAGGTGCCCAGCATTTTCTGTCCGTTCTCATCATAGTTGGAGTGGCATGGCTGGTAATCAATGCTACCAGGTTAACGCGGATCATCATTATCCGCCGGCTTGATTTTGATGAGAAGAATAATCTGAAAGCAAGAAAAATCTATACCCAGTTTCGAATTCTGGAAAGGATCATTGTTTTTGTGGTGATCTTTCTGGCTATCGCCATGGCCTTAATGACTTTCGAAGAGATTCGCAGACTGGGG
>CAZNFR010000047.1:0-27246 GCA_964572225.1 uncultured Bacteroidaceae bacterium | reverse complement strand
AATTATTCTTTGTTGATGAATGGTTTTGGAATAAGTAATAAGTTTCTTATATTAAGGGATGTCCAGGATAAATAAACCTTTGGATTGCTAATGATCATGGGGAAAAGGGAAAGTTATAAAACCTTTTATATTCATTCAGACACTTAAGAAAAGAAACGGAGTTTGTTAATTCAAAAAATCACTCCAAACCTTAGCCAAAAGTATAGCCAAACCAGGGAATCCAAAATCCAAACCTGAGTTTAAAGGAATCCGCAGTAACGTAATTAATTACGTAATTAATTACGTTACTATTATTACACAATAAATTGATTGAAAAATATTTACAAGGATTAGAAAATCTTTTCTCTGGGATACTTCCTGATAAAAATAACTTCCCGGTATTACTTTCCTACATAGGACAAAATTCCGATGGCTTCCCCGGCCTTGCCCTCCTTGAAATTGATCACAATGGTGTAATACCCCGACTTCTTGCATTCGAAATTGATTACCCGGTATTCCTTCCCGGTAGAGGGGTACCAGGAGCTCAGAATAAGA
Organism: uncultured Bacteroidaceae bacterium; assembly: GCA_964572225.1. Taxonomy (GTDB): domain Bacteria; phylum Bacteroidota; class Bacteroidia; order Bacteroidales; genus CAZNFR01. Next base: position 26,712 of record CAZNFR010000047.1, on the reverse strand, counting down.
TTGGCATTGTCGTAAACCCTCAACACGGCCTCTCCATCGGAATTATCCATATTGCAAATGGAAAAACGGTAGGTGATATTCTTGCGCAATGCCAGGGTCTGCCGGTAAGTGTTTGGCCTTTCACCCGGGCCGGTAGCCTCCAGCTTTACCACAAAATCCTTCAGGTAGGTAGCATCATCACCCGCACTCATGGCACAGGCCTGAATTTTATCCTGAAGGTCCTGGGACTGAACCCGGTCAGCCCTTCCCAGAAGGAAAATCATACACAGGAAAAAATATGGTAAAATCCGTATCATTTCATTTGTTGGTGCTTGTTCCGGAATGTAGCGGTTATGGCAATAATATCATCAAGGAGCTCACGTGAGATCTCCACCTTGCTCTCCTCCTGCTGTACAACCACCAGCATGCCGTCTTCCTCCACCGCGACAGGCTCGGCCAGCTCATAGCTAATCTCCACCCTGTCGAATACATCCTTGAGAGCCTCGTAATCCCTGATAAGCTCCACAAACTGATCATCCCTCTCGTAGTTCTTCAAAATGATGATCAGATCATTTAATATCAGTTTCTGCTCACCAATATACTCGGCCAGTACCGGATCGTAATGGCTCTTTGAAACCTGGGTTATCTGGTACATGCCCTCAATCCACACTCCGGCAATCATCAATGCACTCAGATTGCTCCTGCCGGTTTCACGCAGGTGTTCGTCCATCCGGTTAAAGGAATGAACGGAAAGAAAGATCAGTGAGTCCAGATTTGAACTACTGGTGGCCAGCCTTTTAAGGGTACTGAAATCAAAAAACTGACTCACCTTGAGCCGGTCCGCAAAACGGTTGATCTCGCTAAGGTAGTTCACCGACGACCCGGTTTTATTGTACACGTTAAGGTACCCAAGGTCGGCTCCCAGCATACCCAGCATATAAGCTGTCTGAAAATTCGTCTGATACTGGTCCGTATTGCTCAGATCGGTGAGGGGAGCACCCGAGAAGGGCAACCCGAGATCCTTGATCAGTGCAGCCATCTCAATAGGCGATGAGATATTGTCAATAATATCCCCCATGGCTTCCTGCGGGATCTCAATCATCCCCTGGTCCATCTCAAAACCGGGCACATCAAGCTCGTTCCTGCGGTTTTTGCAGGCTGCCAGACTTACAATCAACAGGAGCAGAACGACCCGGTTCAGATTTTTCTTAATCAGTTTCAACAATGAGTATTTCTTTGAATTTCTCAAATTTAACAATTTAGCCCTTAGCATCCGCATTTCTTTTCAGGCTTTTTATCAACGGGTAACTCCGGTTCACCACCCTTCGCAGCAGATCGAAATAAAGCGTGACATAGAGGAATAGTGTGATCATCCAGATAATAACCATGTTGAAATTATAGCTGTAGTAATACCTCCCTGCAAAAAACTTCCGGGGAGCAAAAAGCTGGCTTCTGAAATCCAGCATGTGATCCGGCACAGGATCCAGATAGACCGGATCGATCAACCTCACCAAATGGTCATCGTACTCCACCAGCTTCTGCTTCTCATAGATTTTCCGCACACGGTCTGCCAGACTCTCATTATGATAATCGTTAAGGTACCGGAAATAAGTACTCTCCCTTTCCCGGATCAGGTTTTTCACCTTGTTATTCCTGGACTGGCTGTTAATCCTGAATACCTCCAGGTACTCCTCCTTCAGTCCCTCCAGAAATGCTTCCACTTTCCTCAGGCTGTCAAGGCCCAATTCCTTAGGCTGAAAGGTCGCTGCCATTGGTCGAACCAACTGTCGGCTGCGGGCTGCCTCCTCAAGTACCTCGTTCCTGAGTATCTTTAATTCGGTATCATCCTGTGCAGGAAATTCCTCATTAAGGATCCCCTCCCTTATCCGGTTCAGCCTTTCTTCCAGCTCCGGTATCTCCCATGATATCATGAAATCCGAATTGACGATCTCCTTGTCCAGATCATAAAAATTCACCTGGTAGGGATTCTTCATAAACTGATGGACCATGAGCGCCTCATAGGCCCATTTGGTCGGCATGATCTCCGCGATCACCGGCACCTTGTCCACCCGGCTGATGGTGCTGTTGAGCTTCTCAAAGCTGAACATGGCCCCGCTCAACACCATCATAGGGATAATGATGAGGGGAATGACAATGTAAATGGTGACGGCCGAATTAAAGGAAGAAGAGATATTGAGTCCGAGCATGTTGGAGCATGCAGCCACCGAAAACAACGCAAAAAAGTAGTGGGTCCCCATCATCCTTATTTCAAGAATATTATTGGCCACCAGCACAAAAAGCAGAGCCTGAATGGCCGAAATCCCAAAAAGCACCAGGGTTTTTGACAGGAGATAAGCCGAACGGCTCAGGTTCAGGAACCTCTCCCTCCGGAGGATACGACGGTCTCTGAATATTTCCTCTGCACTGATGGTGAGTCCGAGGAATACCGCTACAATCACCGCCATGAATATATAAACCGGAATGTTGTCGTTCTCCCTGAATACATACTGTCCTGTGGAAGGGTCTGACACATACCGGATAATATAGGCGAGGATAAAACCCAGCAGAGGGGCTTCGAGCAGACTGATCCTCATATACTGGTGGTTACGGATCTTGGATTTTACATCCCTTGAAAGGAAAACTTTTACCTGCTCCAACCAGGATGGTCGGGTAAGATTTTTGGGCGGGGTTTCCTTTACCCTCACCCTCTCCAAATCCTGTCTGTGCTCCCGGAAAAGACTTTCCCATTTTTCGGGCGATAACTTGCGCTGGTTGGTATAGTTTCCGTATTCATCCAGGACCCGGGCTTCCAGGATATTAAAAATAGTCTCAGGATTAATGTTTCCGCAGGTCGGACACTCACCCCGGTCGGCATGGATCTGTTCATCAATCTTCTTAAACCAGATTACCGACTCCACCGGGTTTCCAAAGTATACCATGTATCCTCCCTGATCCAGGATCACCACCTGGTCGAACATTTTGAAAAGCTCGGAAGAGGGCTGGTGGATTACCACAAACACCAGTTTCCCTTTCAGGCTAAGCTCCCGCAGAAGGTCCATCACATTCTCCGAATCCCGGGAAGATAGTCCCGAGGTGGGCTCATCCACAAACAGGATGGAGGGTTCCCGGATCAGCTCCAGGGCAATATTCAACCTTTTCCTTTGTCCGCCGCTAATGGTCTTGTTAAAGACCGATCCCACCTTGAGATCCCTGATGGTATCCAGTCCGAGATTGCCCAGTATTTCGTTTGACCGGCTCCGGATCTCCTCGGGTGAAAGGTCCCGGAAACAAAGCCTTGCATTATACCATATATTTTCAAAAACCGTCAGATCCTCAATCAGGAGATCATCCTGAGGTATATAACCCATCACTCCCTCCAGGGCCTCATGACCGGTATGCACATTCATCCCGTTTACACTGACACTCCCCCCGAAAGGCTTTTCAATTCCGGAAAGTACATTCATCAGGGTGGTCTTTCCGGAGCCGCTGGAACCCATGATGCCGACCAGATTCCCCTGTCCGGCGGTAAAGGAAATGTTTCTTAGTCCGGTAACCCCATTCTTAAAACGGTAGGAAAGATTCAGGGCCTGGAAACTGAGCCTGGGTGCTCCTTCCTTCTCTAAAAACCGGCCCGAGAGATCGCTGTAATAAAAAGGCTGTCCGGTCGAGGTACGCACAGCTCCCCCCTTGGGAAAAATATATATGGCGCTCTGGTGGATGGCAAGTCCGTTCAGGTTTACCTCATCGCTTCCGGTATATCTCATAAAATAGAGCTCCTGGGAAGGGATGCGGAGGAAATGAAATTCAGCCTGATCCGATTTTCCTTCGAAGGGAAGAAAGCCTTTGCGATGACCGAAACTCACAAGCTTATCGCTCAATTCTGTCCCTGCTTCTCCTTTGAGAGTCACAAAATACTCGGCCGATTTTAGCTCGCCAGCGGAGATATTGAAAATTCCGGCAGCCGTTTCGAGAATCGAATGCCTTTGTTCGGACAGTTCTCCATTCGAAGCCACCAGCTCCAGAAGCCTCAGGATAACAATGTATTTCTGCCGTTGTTCCAGGGTTTTGTTGATCCGCTTACAGACACTGAGGGTTCTGACCGAATCAAGCATGGGGGTAAGTTTGTTTCTTTCGGGCCGGGGTGCACTGCCTGCGGCAGCCGCTTCAAGAAAGAGCTGGTAGTATTCATCAACTCCTTCATCACCCAGTTGTGAACGCAAAAAGTGAAGCACATACTCCTTCTCACTTTCCTCCAGACCCCCATCCTGTTTGGTGATCAAAGCAAATAGCTGCATCAGGGCCCTGAGTATTTCTTCACTCATATTGGAAGGCTAATTCTACCGGAGAGGATCCAGTATATATTCAAAATCAAGTTCAACCATCTCACTGTATTCAATCCCTGCATCTTTCAGATCCTCATCGTACTCCGGATAATGCCAGCGGATCACCACCTCCTTGCCCTGTTTGCGGATCTCTTCCAGCACCAGAAAAATATCGAGTAACAGCTTGGAGGAAGCGGTATTAAAATAGCTAAGGCGGATATCGATCAGCGTGGAATCCAATGCCTCCGAAGTATAGCCCTCCAGCCAGGTAAGAACCGGGGCATAGAAACTGCTAACATCCTCCGGCAGGGATTTCCCGCTGATCACGAATTGTTTTGTCCCGGGATCCAGAAAAATTTCAGGACTGTCCTCCGTTCCTTTTATGTGCAGTGATTCCATAGCTTGGTAAGGTTAAAATCGGTTAATGGTTGCGGTCAGCAGAAAAAATGCATTGTTATCATCCACCGGCAAAAAATCATACTTTAAATTCTCTCCCGTCTTCCGTTTGATATCAATAAACCCGAGCCCCGCTCCCCCTTTATTCGACAGGCTTCCTTCCTGTAATTGTTTTTTATACATCCGGTTCAGACTATCCCTGTCCAAAGAGTTTATCTTATCAATAAACTTTTTCAGCTTTTCCGTTTCCTCCAGCATTATGAGGTTTCCTGTGGTCACCTGATAGAAACGGGTATTATTGGAAACCATGACAATGCCATGACTCTTCTCTGCCTCACTCACATTCTTCTGTGCGAAGGCATGCTTGGCAATGTTCTGAAGGCACTCCACCATCACATGATACACCCTTTTTCTCACCAGCTCACTTTCCGCCTTCTCGGACATATTACCCCAACATACCGTGGTAAAGGCCTTCATGATCTGATGATTGATGCTTCCTTCATACGCAATGGAAACATCATACTCCATCATGTTGGTATAGAAGTCGTAGACAAATTCGAGAAATCCTTTCCGGGCGTTGATCTTCGTCATTTTTTTAAAGATGCTTTTTTATGTACGCATGCCGGTCTAAAAAGTTTATCAGTGTATGATTTTCCTCCTCAGAATTCAATCCCTATCATCAGCACATCGTCAAGCTGCCGGAATCCCTGCTTCCACTCTTCAAACTCGCTCTCAAAGAGTTGATGGTACTGCTTCATAGTAAACGACTGATTTTCAAGTATCTTTTCCCTCACCCTCGCCGGAGAATACTTCCTCCCGTGGGGTCCCCCAAGCTGGTCCGTAAGTCCGTCGGTAAAGAAAAATATCCGGTCTCCCGAACTCACCGGGATATCATAGTTCACAAAATTTTCATCTGCCTTCCGGAGAAGCTGGAGTCCGCCAACAGCCTTCCGGTTTCCTTTGTACTCCATAAGCTCTCCTTTGTTCAGATGGTAAAGGGGCCTGTGTGCTCCGGCAAACTGTAAAAGTTTCTTCTCCAGGTTGATCTTACAAAAAGCAATATCGAGTCCGTCGCGGGAATCCGATTTGCCCGTGTTCTGTTTCAAGGTATCCAGAAACTGCTCATTCAGAATATCACAGATCTGTCCGGCATCCAGGTCGCCCGACTTGGAGACCACATCCTTGAGCAGGAAAAAGGCGATAAAGGAAAGCAGAGAACCCGGAACCCCATGCCCGGTACAGTCGACCGCAGCAATAAAAATATCCTCCCCGTTGGTGTAGAACCATGGAAAATCGCCCGATATCACATCCCTGGGTTTGTAGAAAACAAAGCTGCGGGTGAGGGTCGACTGTATCATCTCTATTTCTGGGAGCAGGGATGACTGTATCTTTTCCGCATAATTGATACTGTCTTCAATATTCTTGTTCTTCTCCTTCACCTCTTTTTCGATAGACTTCATCTCGGTGATGTCGTGTCCGACAAAAAGCACCGTTTCCAGCTCTTTCCCGTTAAACTCAGGAATGGCATCTATGCTAATGATCCGTTCGGTAATTTTTTTCCCTTTAGAGACCCCGATAACGATTTCCTGATTGTTCTTGACCGGATTCTCACGTATAATTTTCAGGGTTGAAGTGAGATAATCATGCAGGGCTGAATTAAACTTCAGATCGGAGATGTTCTGATTGTTCAGCTGCTCCGCATCCATGGAAACATATTCCTCCACCACCGGATTGGCATAATAGATAAACCCGTTCGTGCTCATCCTCATGATCATGTCCATGGAATTCTCCGATAGGGACTGCATCCGGGTGCGGAGTCTTTCCTCCCTCTCAGCCCTTTTCATCTCGGTTATGTCTCTTGAGTTTACAATGATCCCCTGTATGGCCGGATCATTCAAAAGGTTACGGGCAGTAGATTCCAGGTAGATCATCTCCCCTTCCTTCCGGATAAAGGAATACTGGACCTTCCTTCCTTCGTTCTTCCCTTCCAGGGTATCCTGTATCAGAGCATGATATTTCGCGGTATCGGTATGGTTGATCCTTTCGGTATCCTTCCCTTCCATCATTTCTTCGGGGGAATAGCCCAGTATATGGTTAACCGAGGGACTCACCCATTTCATTCTTCCCTCACGATCATAAATGCTGATCACCTCTGAGGCATTCTGCAGCAGCTGGTATAACCGTTTCCGGATATTCTCAGCATCCTGCATTTTCATTTCCATCTGTTTGTTGGACCTTTCCAGCTCCAGCTGGGTTTTCTTCATCATCTCAGCACTATCCCTCAATTCGGCCTCGTTTCTTTTCAACTCTTCGGTGAGCCTGCGTGACTCCTCCAGCAGCCTGCGGGTATTGCTGTTCATTCTGAGATTATGAAGGGTTTTCCCAATCACTTCTCCCAGTTCAAGCAGAAACTGTATATGGAGTTTGGGAATTTTTTTGCGTATACTGGCAAACTCAACCACTCCCTGTAGGCTTTCCTCATTAAGCAGGGGTACCAGAAGAATACTCGAAGGTTTCCTGTCGCCCAGGATTCCCGAGGTGAATGTCACATAATCCTCCGGTATCTCCGTCCGGTAAACAAAATCCTTTTCGAAAGCACACTGCCCCACCAGTCCCTCGCCCATACGGAAAATCTGGTCTCTCACCTTATTCCGGTTATAGGCATAGGTGGAAACGCAGGTCAGACTGTTGCTTTCTTCATCATAGAGATAGAGGGCTCCCTGTTCCATGCTAAGATAGCGCGTCAGGTTTCTCAACACTTCGTCTGCAAGCTGCCCAACATCGTTATGTAGCCTGAGTATCCTTGAAATCATATTCTTCCCTTCGGTTATGAAGTATTCCTCCTCTTCCTTTCTCTTGCCTGCTTTCATGATCAGGGATAACTGCTGAAGGGACTCCCCGAGTTTATCATCACCCTCAAGGAGTTGACTTGCTTCATCGAAATCCTCGCGGATCAGGCTCTCGGTGATCCGGATATTAAGTTCAAAAAGTTCTTCCCCGGAACGGATATCTTCTTCGAGCTGCTTTAGCCTTAGCTGGTTTTTCCGGTACCCACGGTAAATGATCATCATCCCGGTCAGAATTAAAACTTCGGCAAACCAGACTGCCGGGTGTGTATGGATCTCAGCCAGAGTGCGAAGATTAAAAACCAGGTTCAATCCGGATATCACCAGGGCCCAGAGAAGGAACAGAAGAATTAATCCGCCCGCAATAAAAACCGGCAGGAGCAGATCTTTGACAGATCCATGAACGGTATTTTTGCGACTTCTATCCATTTCCTGGTTGTAACAGTTTGCCAAGTAGGGTTCCACCTTCCGTCATAAAATTTTTTAATCCGGCGAGGTTCTCCTGTGATACTTCCCGAAAAGTACCAAACTCAAGCAATCCTACCGGAACTTTTTCATTGTTGAGCGGAATCAGATACAGATGCATAGGTTTGGAAGATCCAAGTCCGGAAAAAACCTTTCTTTGATCGGGTGGTATTTCACTAATCACGGTCATTTCCGTATTCTTCACAGCCTGACCGGTCAGTGCCTCTCCGGTTTTGAATCCGGCTACTTTATCTGCATCCTCAATGGCATATACACTCAGGGCTTTGAATGAATCCTCCCTCTCACGACAGTAAAAAACAGCCTCCATAATCTCAAGTCCGGAAGAGAGGTTCCGGATCAGCTGATCCCCGAAAGTTTTAGGACTCCTCTTCCTGTCGAGTCCGGACAGAAACTTATCCGAATACGGATCGCCCGGAGCCGGCGACTTGGTTAAGGGTTGCTTATCGGAAGGACCGGCAATAGAAGGGGATTCAACAGTTTCTTTGGGGTCGAGGTGAGTTCCCTTCCTGTGCGATTGCCGGGTTGCCAGAATAAAAAGCAGGATCCCCGCTAACTGAAGAGCTACTGTAAAAACCGGATGAACAGCTGATCCCCGGTAAGCGTTCCGGGCAAGCAGCCAGACCACAAGCTGGACCAAAAGAAAAATGAACAGGTATAGTATAATTCTGGTTTTCTTCAAACTTTATTTTCCTAAATTAAGAATAAATTCAATGATCCCCTCCGTATCGCTGATCAGTCCGGGCCGGAAAAGTTTTATTGCCGCATCGGGCATGGTTCTGATCTCGGCCGTTTCAGGATCCTGGACCACGGTTTTGCCACCCTGCTCATGTATCTTTTTCATGCCTGCCGAACCATCCATATTCGCTCCCGATAATAACACTCCCACTGCTTTTGAACGAAAAACCGCAGCTGCGGTTTCCATAACTACATCAATCGCAGGCCTACTGTGATTTATCGGCTCAACTACCGAGAGGGAAAAGTAATACCCATATTCAATCATAAGGTGATAATTGGCAGGAGCCAGGTAGGCGGTACCTGGCTGTATTTTTTCCTTATCTCTGGGTTCCTTTACGGGAAAGCGGGACTTTAGCTCCAGGGCTTCCAGAAAACCCTTCCGCGCATCCCTGAGCCGGTGAAGGCAGATGATCAGGGGGATGGTGTATTCTGCAGGGAGTGAAGTGAGTATATCCTTAACAATCCTGAAACTGCCGGCCGAACCTCCTATGATGATGAGTTTATTCAATACTCTTCTTTTTATAAATATTCTCAGATCCGTCGGCAACCTCAAGGATTGGAGAGGATTCAAGATAGTCGTCGATATTCTCCCTGTAACCAAGAATGAGGATTCCCCCTGGATGCATTGCATTTACGATATTATCCAGTATCAGGTTTTGATAATCGGAAGAAAATCCCAGCAGCCGGTTACGATAAATAATGAGGTGAAATTTCTGGGGTATTCTGCTCTGATCGGGGTATTCACGAAAATCCAGGGTATTCTTCCAGATCCTCTCGGGCAAAATCCAGGTTTTGTTTCTGGTCTCATAATACTTCCCGATATCATCGGTTTTCATTACCTCCGCGAAATTTTCACGGCTGGCTGTGATAATCCCGTCCCTGAGGCTTCGTTTCCGAAGGATATCCCTGTATTTTTCCGACATCCAGGAAAAATATACCTTCAGGTCTCTTTCAGGAAAATACCTTTCCATTAAAAGCAAAAAGGACTGAAGATCCGCACCAAAGGAAGCATCTCCTATCCATATTTGGGGCAGGTCAAAATTCCGGAAAAGATATCCAAGATAGACGGTTCCCATCAGGGTCCATACTTCCCTGTCCCTGAAGAGGGAAGACTCTGAAGCGGTGATGCGGTATAGAAATTCATCAAAAAAACCCTCGTTTTCGACAATCTGTTTTACGAGAAGATCTGGGTAATTCACAAAGCTTCCGGAAATGATCCTGTCAAGCTTATACCTCAGGGAGGTGAGGGAGTACATGCTGAAATCATAGCCGTACTTATCCTTCACGGCCTGAATGATGTTCCGGGTATGGGCTATGCTGGTCCGGGGCATTTTTCACTCTTCCTTTCTGTTGATATGATTCGTTAACCGGTCAATTTCCCGGTTTGCATCTTCCAGCATCTGGTATTTAAGCCGGTTTTCAGTCACATCCTGTGCCAGTAAAATAATTTTAAACACCCTTCCTTCGTCGTCCTCCACCGGAGCAAGGCTGGTCATAAGCCATAATTCCTCCCCTGTGGGCCGGGTCCGTCGCATCAGGCCCTTCCAGTGTTTACCCTTCACAAGCTCGGGAAGCAGGGTATTAAACTGCTCTTTCTCCATCTCTTTCAGAAAGATCTGCACGCTCTTGCCGGTTAGTTCCTTTTTCGTGTAGCCTGTGACATTACAATAGTTTTCATTCACGGTAAGCAGTATACCCTCAGGATCAAATTCACACTTGATAATCCCGGTATCGACGGCCTCCATCAGGGATTCCATCTCCCTGCTTTTTTGCCTTAGCTCCAGGGCCTGTTTCTCAAAGGCTTCCCTGGATGCGACTTTACCGGTAATATCCCGGGCTATGCACAGGATTTTCGATATCTTACCTTCCGGATCCCGCACCGGATGATAACTTTCACTCAGCCAAAGGGTCTTTCCGCTGAACAGTTCATATTTACTTTCGGTTTCCAGCTTTTTCCCGTTCCTCAGGTCTTTCCAGAATTCCTTGTATGCATCGGAATGCCGGTCGGCTGCCACCATCTCGCTGTGATGCTTACCGCCAATTTGCTCCTCCTTAAGCTCAAAAATTTCGGCATAGTTCTCATTGATCCTTACATACCTGCCGTTCGGAGAAAATTCAGATACAATCAGAGAATCCTGAAAAGCCGTATTTATGGTCAGAAGCTCCTCATTAAGCTGTCGTCCATTTTTTTCACTTTCCTCAACCAGGGTCAGTTTCAGCTGCATATCCTCATACTCTCTCCTGAGTTGCTCAACTTCTTTCTTCGATTCTTCGAGAGTCTGTCTGGTCTTTTCGTTGATCAGCACCGATTCGAAGCTTACCGCCATACTCTCTGCCAGTTCCTCAAGAAACCGGATTTCATGATCCTCGAGGGTATTAAAAGAGGCAAGCTCAAGGATTCCCGGCACCTCTTCCCCTGCCTTGAGAGGAAGAATAATAATGGCTGAAGGGCGGGATTCTCCGAGCCCCGATCGTATGGTCAAATAATCTTCGGGTATATCGGTAAGGTATATGGTTTCTTTCTCGATCAGACAGGTTCCCGCCAGCCCCTCGCCCGGCAGGATACGGTCATTCACGAATTTTCTTCTTTCCCAGGCGTAGGTTGCAACCCTTTCCAGGCAGGCTTCCTTTCCGTTTTCCTCCCTGAGAATGTAAATACTACCCTGTATTGCCTTCATGTAAGAGATCAGCTCTTTCAGGATCCGGTAGGACAATTCATCCACTTTATCCCTTTCCGACCGGAGAATATCCCCGAAATGAGCCAGCCCCTCATTGTGCCAGATCCGTTTTTGCTGCTCTTCCTTCAGGGCCGACTGCTCCCTTTCCATGTTGCGGATATAGGATGCCACTTCTCCAAGTTCAATTCCCAGGGGATCCGTACCCGAAAACAGTTCTCCTGTATTCCCGGCATCCTTTCTGAGTTTTCCTGCAAAAACTGCTTTCCTTTTGAGATCCGAACCCAGCTCCTGGGTAAGCTCAAGGACCTGGCGGACTTCCGGCCCGGAAGACCCGGGAGGGACAGGATCTTTCCTCCCGGAGATCAGATTCTCCAACTCCGCCCCAATCTGCTCAAGTCCGTTAAACCAACGAAGAAATACCAGTGTGAAAAGCGCCGCAAGCAGTCCGAAAACCCCCAGGATCAGCCAGGGATAATCCCATCCATTAAGCCGGGATCCGGAACTGAAGAACAAGAGAGATCCCGCTATCATCAGGATCATGATAAAAATACTAAGCTGGAGGGCCAATGATTTTTTTAGCTTCATGCAGCAATTATTCGTTTTGATTTTCCTCCCGGTCACACTCGTTCAGGCAGAACCCTGGTTCTGGTTCCTTACATAGACAAATCCTTTTTTGTTAAACAATGAAGTGTAGGGACCGATGATACTTTCATGCAAACCCAGCAAAAGGAACCCGTTATCATTGAGATTTTCGTGGAATAACCTAAAAACCTTATTCTGAAGCTCATAATTGAAATAGATGATCACATTTCTGCAAATGATCAGATCATACCGGGATCTGAACAAATTCGGATCCTTAACCAGGTCCATCTTCCTGTATATAGGTTTGGAAGTAAGAAAAGGTTTCATTTTAATCATATCCTCTTTCTCATTTATGCTGAAGTATTTTTCGTATTTGACAGGACTTTTGCTCTCCGGGGGATTTACTACCTTTTCGAATTGAATGAGAAATTCCTTGTTGAACCGGTATTTAAACTCCCCTTTACTGGCAATCTCCAGAACATCAGTATTCAGATCGGAAGCATGGATACGGGAACGTTCAAGCATGTTCAGTTCATTAAGAAGGATCATCATGGAATAAACCTCCTGACCGGTTGAACAACCAGGATGCCAGACAGAAATGCTTTTCAGCTCCCCAAAAGTGGGGAGAACCGACTCATAAAGATATATCCAAACTTCAGGGTCTCTGAATAGTTCGGTGGTATTGACCGTGATCCTTTTAATCACATCCTCCAGAAAATCAGGATCGCTCAGGATCCTGTCCTTCATCTCATTTACACTAATGTGAAAGTCGCTGAGAATCTTATTGAGCCTGCGGGTAAGGGAATTTACAGAGTATTCCCGGAAGTCGTAATTCGATCTTTCACTGATCGTCTCCAGAAATACATCCAGTACATCATTCTGTGCTTCCATCATTGCATAGAATATTACAGAGGGTTCCGGCAGGGATAAAGCTTGCCTTCCAAAGTTAGAAAATAATCCTTTACCTTCCCTAAAGATATGAACACTATTCGAAGCAGTTAATTTTTTGTATCTTGAGTCCAAATTTTCTTACACAAAAATCTCATTAAAGAACCAGATATGGAACTAAAAGATGCAATCGAAAAAAGAACCAGTGTACGTAGTTTTTTACCCGATGAAATCCCGGTGGATGATATACGTGAAATGGTCAGAAGAGCAGGACTGGCCCCAAGTGTAAACAACTTTCAGCCCTGGAGTTTTATCCTTATCACCAATAAGGAACTGTTAAAAAAAATGGCAGAGATCATCTCTGAAAAATACCACGAGTTCCCATTCAAGGATTCGGATGTAACCAGCAATGTAAAAAAACAGGTTGAATGGTTCTCTACCTTTTTTACCAATGCCCCTGCCCTCGTAGCCGTTTTGCTCGATAAATACGAGTCCGTGCTAGAAAGGGGTACTACCGTAAGTCACGATGAGATCAACCGCCTGCGGAACTACCCCGACATACAGGGAACGGGTGCATGCATACAGAACATCCTCCTTACCGCGGTCGAAATGGGATACGGAGGTTGCTGGTTAAGCGGTCCGCTGGTTGCCAGAGATGAGCTTGAAAACCTTATGGGGGTTTCCGGTGAAACCCGGCTACTGAGCTTTATTGCCATGGGGAAACCTTCGAAGGATTTCACCCCCAAGGCCAAAGAAAATCTGGGGGAAAAACTGAAAGTACTTTCCTGAGGAACCAAAAGTGCTCTTGAAGCGTTTGCTCTAATAACATTGTTAGTATAACCCATTTAAAATCCAAATTATGAGACTTCTTTCAATTTTGATCTCTCTCGCCTTGAGTATCTCCTTCTTTGCCGCATCAGCTCAGGATTGCAGAATCTATTTTCCCGATGAGGAAGGGACCGTAAGGGAAATGACTAATTATGACAAAAAGGATAAAGTAACGGGAAAGACCCTTCAGAAGATATTGGAAAAAAAGGTAGAAGGGAAAAATGTTCAACTGGTTGTGGAGACCAGTGTGGTCGATGATAAGGACCAGCCCCTTTCCCAAACAACCATGGAACTATTCTGCGAGGACGGGGTGTTTAAAATCGATATGTCCGAATACCTTTCCGAGGTACTGGCCGCCTACCAGTCGATGGAGATTGAAATGGAGGGTGACCAGCTGGTATTTCCTTCCAAGATGAATGTGGGCGATGAGTTGCCGGATGCGAACATGCAGATCACCGCAAGCAGCAACGGAATAAATATGATCAACATGAATGTGGAGATCACCAACCGGAAAGTGGTTGCCCGCGAAACGCTTACCACACCCGCGGGTTCTTTCGATTGTTATAAACTTAGCTACGACCTGCTTTCCAAAACCAGGCTGGTGAATGTTACCACCAGTTCCATGGAGTGGGTCTCCGAAGGTGCCGGGGTGGTCAAAACCGAAAGTTACAACAAGAACGGAAAACTGATGGGGTATTCCCTGCTCACCCGTCTCGATTAGCTCCCCGGTTCGATCAGATAGACCGCTTCCGTTCCCCGGTAATCAATACGAATGAGCCCGAATCCTGCCAGCTTGCTTAATATGGTGGTGGCTTTCTTTCGGTTAATGGCAGCCAGTGTGCAAAAGTCCTCCAGGCTAATACCATTATGGTTCCTGAGATAGTGCATTAACTGCTCTTCGGTTTCGGTATACTGAAGGTAAACCCCTCTTTCCTTTTTCTCGTATTTCCAGACATTGAGCTGTACCACATTAGCAAGGTGATTCTCATCATGGATCCGGATGAAAGCCTTCCATTGGTTATCCTCTGTTTTGCAATAATAAGGTTTGTTTTGACCTTCAGGGACATCGACCTCAAGAATGGTTTTCCCTTCCAGGTCCCATTTTTTGTAGTTAAGTACAATTTCGGGCTTGCAGTAAAGGGTTGCGGCCGCATCGAGCATGTAATATTCCTCTTCGGAGCGTATTCCAGCGATTCGCCCGTTATCCTTCACCCCGATCAGCAACTTGCCACCCGAAGTGTTGGAAAAGGCTGAAAGGGTCCGTGCAATTTTCCGGGCATCGCTTATCTCGAACTTAAAATCCTGATTAAGGTGCTCCCCTTCGTCAATCAAATTGTAGATATACCTGCTCAAAATACACTGATTTTATCGGGGTATTCATTCAATCCCGCAAAAATAAGAATATCTTTAGACAAATGAAGATATCTTATGTAAACGGCTAAACAATATGTTTATGATGTTTTACCCTCCTTTAACAAATGCATGCTGTAAAAATTAATACCTTTGTTGTTCACTGAAACCAACCAATGAGAAGCTGCTTTCTATACCTGTTGCTCCTGACAATCCCTGCAGGACTGGCGGCCCGGTCCCCTCAACCGGTTTTTGAGCATCTTTCCATTGAAAACGGGCTCTCGCACAATACCGTAACTTCCATTATTCAGGATCACAAGGGTCTGATGTGGTTTGGAACATCCGACGGACTCAACCTGTACGATGGTTATCGTTTTACGGTTTTCAAATCCAACATTTACGATTCTCTTTCCATCTCTGGGAACCGGATCACCAGAATCTTTGAGGATAGTCGCGGGAGACTGTGGATCGGTACCCGCAACGGACTGAACCTTTTTGACCGTGAGAATTTTAATTTTCAACGGTATCCCCTGCTTCCTTTGGATAACCAGGAACAGAATACCTTTGTAAAGGCGATTTACGAAGACACCCAACAACGGGTATGGGTGGGAAGCTATGGCAACGGACTCTTTCTGCTGGATGAAAAAACACGGACTTTTAACCCTGTCCCTCTCAATGCAGGAAATACCGCCGAAGAAAAGAAGCTGGATCTGTTGGTATCGGACATTTATGAGGACAGCCGGGGAAATTTCTGGATTGCCACGGGCAGAACCGGGATCATCCTCTACGATACTGATCGCCGTATTTCGGAGTTTAAATCTTTCACCAGGGACGAGCCGGCCAGAAATTCTTTCGTGAAAACCATCTTCGAGGACAAGGAAGGGGAGTTATGGGTTTGTACCGAACAGCAGGGAATTTTTCGCATTGATCCCGCAAGCTGGAAATTAATTCATTACCTCTATGAGCCAGGAGAGAATTCCCTCTCCAACAATATTGTGAAGGATGTGCTGCAGGACCAGTCGGGCCGGTTGTGGTTTGCCACCGACGGGGGCGGGATTAATATTTTTGATAAAAAAACCGAAACATTTTCACATTATACCTTTGATATCGGTGAACCTTTTTCTCTGTCAAGCAATGCGGTATACACCTTTTTCAAGGATCCCAACGAGATCATTTGGATCGGAACCTTTGGAGGGGGGATCAATATCATGGATCCCAACAAAAAACCCTTCCTCCATTTTACCCAGGAGGAGAATAATCCACGAAGCCTGAGCCATCCAGCCGTACTCTCCTTTGGGGAGGACAAAGCCGGAAGCATCTGGATCGGAACCGACGGTGGCGGACTCAACCGTTTTGATCCGGAAACCAGACAATTCAGACCCTTCAAACATGAACCTTCGGATAACAGCTCCCTAAGCAGTAACGCCGTAACCTCCATTCATATCGATTCCGGAAACCGGATCTGGGTTGGCACCTTTGCCGGCGGACTCAACCGGTTTGATCCCCTCACCGGAAAATTCACCCGCTACCGGCACAATCCGGACGATGCTCAAAGCCTGATCAACGATAATGTTTGGGTTATCGAAGAGCTGGACGAAGAAAGACTGCTGGTGGGAACCCTTGCGGGCCTGGATGTGTTCAACCCCCTTACTTCTGAGTTCAGTCATCATCTCATCACCAGCGAAAGTGAAAAAACAGTGAACAACCGGATTCTTGATCTTATGGTGGTTAGCGAAAAGGAAATATGGGTGGGATCCAACGGATTATGGAAGCTGAACCTGATAAGCGGGGTCATGAAATCCGTACCCCTCATCATTGGAAAAGATACCCTTTCCTGGAATTTTGATGTACGGGAGATCTTTAGAGATTCCCGTAACCAGATATGGATAGGGACCGAGGGCGGGGGTTTGCTCAAATACCTGCCGGCAGAAAAAGCCTTCCGACTCAACACCATGGAAGAGGGTCTGCCCAACAACGCCATTCATGAAATCCAGGAAGACAGTCAGGGTTACTTATGGATCAGTACTAATGGCGGACTCGCAAGGCTGGACACCGAAACCGGGGTGTTCAGGAATTACGATGCCAGCGATGGACTCCAGTCCTCCCAGTTCTCCTATTCAGCTTCCCTTCATACCCGCGGCGGACTAATGCTTTTCGGGGGTGTGAACGGGTTCAATCTTTTTGCTCCGGGCGAAATAAAGGATAATCCCTTCCAGCCTCCGGTCTTGTTTACCGATTTCCGGCTCTTTAACCGGGAAGTCGGACTCAATACCGAGTCTTCCCCCCTTAAGGCTCATATCTCCATGACCGATGAAATCACGTTAAAACACAACCAGTCTGTTATCAGTTTTGAATTTGCCGCACTGAACTATACCTCCACAGGCAAAAACCAGTACGAGTTTATCATGGAAGGATTCGAGGATGAATGGAACCGTGTGGGCAATCAGCGAACCGCCACTTACACCAACCTGGACCCCGGTGAATATGTTTTTCGGGTAAGGGCCAGCAACAACGACGGGGTTTGGAATACCGAGGGGGCTTCTTTGAACCTGACCGTGCTGCCTCCCTTCTGGGAAACAAAATTCGCTTTTGTCCTTTATGGGATCATCATCCTTCTCATGCTTTTCTCCTACCGGCAGTATTCCATTAACCGGGCACACATGAAAAATGAGATCCGCATCAAGGAGATGGAGAAAAAACAAATTGAGAATGTCAATCAGATGAAGATGCAGTTCTTCACCAATATATCCCATGAGTTCAGAACCCCGCTTACCCTGATACTCGCTCCGCTGCAAAAACTTGCCACGAGGGACGATCTGGACCAACAGGTTACCCGGCTGCATTCCATCATGTATCGGAATGCCAACCGTTTACTGAGACTGATTAATCAGTTGATGGACCTCAGGAAAATTGAAAAAGGCAGCATGGACCTGAGGGTTTCGGAAAACGACATCGTATCTTATGTTAAGGATATCATGATGGCCTTTAACAATCAGGCCAGCGACAAAACCATTCTCTATAGCTTTGAATCAGATCTTTCCTTCCTGAAAATCTGGTTCGACGCCGATAAGCTGGACAAGATTATTTACAATCTCCTTTCCAATGCCTTCAAATTCACTCCCGAAGGTGGTAAGATCACCCTTCGAATCCGGGTGAAATCGCCCGAAGAGGTGCAGAAAATGGGAAGAAAAACCTTTCGGCGCAAGACCTCCCGGCTGCCCGAAAACCTGAACAACGGATATGTGGAGATCACGGTGAAAGACAATGGTCCCGGTATCCCTGTCGAGAAGGTGGATAAGATCTTTGATCGTTTTTACCAGATCCCCTTAAAGGAAAGTTACCGTCAGCAGGGTACCGGCATTGGGCTGTCCCTGGCGAAAGACCTGGCAATACTCCATCAGGGCGATCTAACCGCCAGCTCTGTACCCGGTAAAGGAAGTAAGTTTAAAGTATACCTGCCTCTGGATTCGGGTTGTTATACCCCGGAACAAAAGGACGAAAGCATCCGGACCCTGCACCCGGACCCTTCGGAGGTACAGAATGTGATCGACGAAAAGTATGAAGTGATCAATCAAAATCTGGAATCCGAAACCGGGGAGGCGGATACCTTCAAAGCAAGCATCCTCATTGTTGAGGACAACAGGGATGTGCGAAACTTTATCAGGATCAGCCTGGAACCCATCTACCATATCCTGGAAGCAGAAAACGGAAAAGAGGGAATGGAAATGGCCTTCCGGGAGATTCCCGATCTGATCATCTCGGATATTATGATGCCCGAGATGGATGGGATTGAAATGGCCGGGAATATCCATGCCGACAAACGAACATCCCATATACCCCTTATCTTTCTCACTGCCAAAACCAACGAGACAAGCCGGATCGAAGGACTGGAAACCGGGGTGGAAGATTATATCCCCAAACCCTTCAATCCGCGGGAACTGGCACTCAAGGTAAAAAACATCATCAACCGAAGAAAAATGCTGGCCGAAAATCTCCGTCAAAAACTCATCCTGGAACCTTCCAGTCCGGAGATCGAATCATCCGACGAGCGCTTTACACGCCAGGCCATGGAGATCGTTGAAAACCACATCTCCGATCCGGAATTCGACGTGCAGGAATTCGTGAGGGAGATGGGAATGAGCCGCTCTGTCCTCTACCGCAAGCTGCGATCGGTTACCAACCAGTCGGCCAACGAGTTTATAAACAGCATCCGACTTAAACGAGCTGCACAGTTGCTGGCTGCAAATTCATACAACGTATCCGAGGTATCCTATATGGTCGGATTCAATGATCCACAGTATTTCAGTAAGTGTTTCCGGAAGCAGTACAACCTTACTCCCTCCCAGTATGCTGCACAAAATAAAGTGTCGGATTAAGGCCTGAACCTTATGTTCATCTTTTTGATACATTCTTACACATCCCCACCGGCTTTTGTGTATACTTTTATTCCATGTCTTCAGAGAAAAAGTATAAACGGCTGTTGTGGATAGAATTCCTTCATCTGGCGATTCTTGTCGCCATAATCCTCTTTCTTATCTATTTATTGTAGCTTAAAATTTCTTTTATGCGATTACCCATAACCCTTTCCATATGCCTGTGCATGGCTTTTCCGGCATTCACGCAGAATGCAGAGTATTCCGACTTCGATCAGGACATCCTTCCCTATGGCAAACCCTTTCATTTCTGGGAGAAAGAGTTGAAAACCCGGAATGTCGTTCATGTGGACCAGAACCATCCTTCGGCCTCCGATAATAATCCGGGGACCCCAGAAAAACCTTATCTGACCATAAATGCCGCCGCACAGATCCTGGAGCCCGGAGACAAACTGATCATTCATGAAGGAATATACCGGGAATCGATTCACCCTCTGACGGGAGGAAAATCACCCACGGAAATGATCGTATACGAAGCAGCCGAAAACGAGGAAGTCATTGTCAGCGGATCCCGGGTCTTAGAACCCGATAAGTTCACACCGGGGAAGGGTTGGATCTATCGCAGTCATGTACCCTATACCAACGATGGCATAGATACCGATTACAAAATCTGGATGTACCGCTTTGATGGGAGCGAATTTATGGGCTATAATCCTTTTGGGATGGTCAACATGCTTCACGACCGGGAATATCTTCAGTATCAGAAGGTGAAAATGGAACCCCATTTTAAGAGAAGGGGAATGGTATTTGTTGACGGGGCACCCCTTAAGCAAGTGCTAAAGCCCGTTGATCTCCAGGACCATAGCGAGGGAGCCTTCTGGGTGGAGCATAACGGAATGACCCTTCACATACGCTTTCCCGAAGGGAAAAATCCGGAAAACAGCCTGACCGAGGCCACGGTGAAAGAACAGCTTTTTGTACCCCGGGAATACGGACTCGGGTACATAAAAATCAAAGGAATCCATTTTATGCATGCAGGGAATGGTTTTCCCGTTCCACAAAGGGGATTGATATCCTCCAACAGGGGGAACCACTGGATCATCGAAAACTGTACCATCGAATGGGCTAATTCCCTGGGCATTGATCTCGGGAACGAGATGTGGCATACGGTGAATCAGCCCGGACTCGGTTACCATATTGTGCGCGGCAATACTATCCGGAATTGCGGTATCTCCGGACTCGAGGCGCTTACCGCACCGGGCCTGCTGGTTGAAGACAACCTTTTCGACAATATCGGCTGGCAGGATGCCGAGCTGGCTTTCGAATCGGGAGGGATCAAATTCCATAAGGCGCAGAACTGTCTGATACGAAGAAATGTCTTCCGGAAAATCTATTACGCACCAGGGATATGGCTCGACTATCTTTCCAATCAGAACTGCCGTATCACCCATAACCTCTTTACCGATATCACCTCAGCCCGCGGGGCAATCTACATTGAAGTGAGCAGAAACCTCTGCCGGGTGGATCATAATATTTTCCACCGGCTCAGGAGTCAGTACTGGATAAGCGGGGATTACGGTGCCGGGGGCAGCGCCCTGTATACCGATGGATCCGACAGCATCATCTTCGAGAATAACCTCGCCCTCGACATAGAAAACACCGGATACGGATCTTACCTCAACGCCCCCAGAATCGTGGGCATGAGAGGGGGAATCACCCGCTTTCACACGGTAAGGAACAATATTTTTATCGACTGTAAAAAACATATGATTGAGTTCCCCAACGAAGATAATTTCTCCGATTACAATGTCTTTGTCAATCCCAAACCCGGGTACCTCAAAATCACCGAAAACGGTACCGAACTCCTGCTCGACATTACAGCCTGGCAAACCTTGTTCGGATGGGAAAAAAACGGAACGGTAACCCGGGGACAAGCCACTCTCGATCCGGAAACCCTTGTCCTCGACCTGAAATTCAGGGATCCCCGGGACATGAAGGACCTGAATGCAGGACCTTTTGAAAAGATCGAAGATCTGAGTAACTTTCATGCCGATCCGCGGAAATTGAAATAGCGAGGTTTTCTTACCGGGAATTTAAATGCAATACTGTAGCCAATGATCAAACCGATTACCATAGGGATTTTTCTCGTGGTTTTGTTGATACCCGGACCTGCCTTTGGTCAGACCTACGAAAAAGTCTTTAGCGACAGAGCCGGACAGATACTGGATTATGCGGCCGACAGCTATGAGTTGCCCACACCCAACTATTCCGACCCGGAAAAGGTTTACTGGCCGGTGGTCATTGCCAGGCTTGAAAAATACGGGCTTTCCGATCCCCTTGCCAATGCTCTTCTCGACTCATCGGTCTTTACCCAAAAACTTCCCTTTCATTTCATCCTGGTAGGAATGGCCCGGATCATGTCTGCCTACCCCGGGGCCCCGGCTATGGAAAAAAACCATACAACCTACCTTAAGAATGTAATGGCCAGGACCGATTGCTACAATCCCTGGACCAGCGAAGGAACGGAGAACCATACCAATATGTGCCGGACCAGCGGCTATCTCTTTGCCGAGCAGATGCTGCAATACCCCCTGCTGTTTCCGGATGCCCCCCGCTTAAGGCTGGCCATGAAAGATTGGCTTGAGTATTATGTGAACCGCACCCGCGAAGTGGGTACCGGGGAGTTCAATGCCAGCACCTACGGAATTTACAACATCATCGGATTCCTTAACCTGTATGATTTCGCAAAAGACACGGAAGTAAAAGCCCTTGCCGGCGAAATGCTCGATTACTATGCCTGTGAGCTGGCCGTTCACCATTTTAAGGGTATGACTTCCGGGGCCGAATCCCGCGGTGCCCCATCGGACGAATCCCTGTCTCATGAAACGGAATGGCTTTCATGGCTCTGGTTTGGCGACCTCAACGCTTCCCGGCTGGCCAGTCTCATGCCCCGCAGTACATGCAAGATCCCCCTCCAGGCCGTACATGCCGCCACCAGTAGCTACCGGCCCGCCCCCTCCATTGTTAAGCTGGCAGGGATCAAAAATAGCCGGGAGGAATGGTATGTAAACAGCAAGCCTTCCTATCTCCTGTCCACTCCCGGCTTCATCCCCCAGTACCTTTTCAATCATCCTTCCTTCACCCTTGGAAGCGCCAGTTATCCCTACGGAGCTTTCAGCTCTGCTGCCTATAAAAATACTACCTGGAAACTATTATCCGCCACGGCCCCATCCAAACCCCATCCTCAGATGGTGACCGGCGGAGGAATGTATTATCCCGACCGGAAAGGGATGATGAGGGATCCTTACCTGCAGACAGCCCAGTATAAAAATACCCTGGTAATGCTTTACCGGCTCCCACCCGACTACCTCGAAATTCATGAAGAGATAAGGGATACCTTCAGGGTCTGGAGGCAACGTTGGGAGGAGGATTTCATTCAGCGTTTCTCGGCCGGCGATGAAAAGATCACCTCGGTTGGAAATCCGGTGAATTTTCAGGATGTCAAAGATCCGGAAGGCATTCGTAACGGATGTTACATCAGGCTTCCGGAAGGGGTAAGGGACACCGTGATCAATCAGGTGCTATTTGTGGATCTGGACTATACCTGGCTTGCCATCCGCTCCCTGAATCAGGCAACACCCCTTGTCGAAGAGAACCGCCTGGTCGTGGATCATGGTCCGCCGGGACAACTCACCGGACTCATCCTCGAGGTTTATCCCAAGGAAGGGAGAAGGGATTTCTTCAAGTATATCTTTGAATATCTGGAGGCCACCAGATTAGCGATAGACCCTGAGACCCGTGAGCTGGTATACCAGACCCTGGACCAGGATAAGCTGAGCATCACCTACCAATCGGCGGGAAGCTTTATAGAACCCATATACGACTGGGGCTATGGTCCGCAGGAAGCCCGCTACATACAAACCTCCCCTCCCTGGATCCAGCCCGACTGGCCGGCAGGGGAAGGTTACGGGAGAATACCTGAGTTCAGGGTTAACGGAAAAAAGATGCCCGGCAGGAAGGCAAAATACCTGTATCACAGTCAGGATCTGAAAATTTTTAAGGGAAAGATCCGGATCAAAAAATCCTCCGGAAAGCGATGAACAGAGGATGGAGCATACCCGGTGCCATGGCATTTCTTCTGCTTTTCACCATGTGTGAACCGCAGCACAGGGGAGCAGACCCTTCAGCCGAAAAAATACGAACCGGAAATTCTGTGCTGGGCATGGAGATCAATCCCCTCGGCGGGGCTGTTACCGCGCTTTGGCTGAGAGAGGACTCGGTGAATTTTCTGGGCTGGGCGCTGGAGGAGGATGATATGCCCGAAAACAATCGTGAAGGGGCTCCCTTTGCCGGGCATTTTTTGTGTTACGGGCGTTGGGGAGCTCCCAGCGAGGGGGAGATGCGGAAGGGGATGCCTCATAACGGACATCATAACAACCTGATCTGGGAGGTGGAGACGGGTGAGGAGACGGTTATGAGGGTGAGCTCGGTGCGGGACAGAGTGGAGATCGAAAGGCGGATCCGGTTCTCCGGGGAGGATCCACTTTTTGAGGTTAAGGAGAGCTTTAGTCATGACTCGGATCTGGGCCGCCTGTGCAACGTGGTGCAGCATGTGACCCTGGGACCGCCATTTCTTTCGGCGCGAACCCTGATTTTCAGCAATTGCCGGCAGGGATTTTTGCAGGAAGCATCTTTGCCGGATCCACAGGAGCACTCTTATGAATGGCCTATGGCTAAGGATGTGGAGGGCAATGCCATCGACCTGAGGGTTTTTGATACCACCCATAATTATGTAAGTACACATATTTTTGAGGACAGTACGGGGTGGGTACTGGCCTGGGATCCCTTGTCAGGCTCTTTTACGGGGTATACCTGGAAAATCGCGGAATACCCATGGATCAATATCTGGAACCAGAATCGCGGAGGACAGCCTTTTGCGAAAGGACTGGAATTCGGGACCACCGGGATTGGGTTGCCCTACGATGAGCTGGTAGAGAAACACCGCAGTTTTTACGGACGTAATTCATATTTCTTTTTCGATGCAGGGGAAACGAAAACGTATACCTACCAGGGGTTTGCAGGAAAAACTGAAGGTACGTTGCTGGGAGTTAAAAAAATAATGACCTATCCGGAGGGGGTGGAGATAATAATCTCAAAGCAGGGGGGAATTGAGGAAAAAATCGTTTATCGTTACTAAAAAATATACGAAAAGGCATGACTTAACTGTTTTCATAACAAAGAGTTAGAAATGAGGGTAGCGTGGAGCCGAAATTTGCAGGGCAATTTCCACCTATGAATTTTGCATCTAAATTGCTATCTTTCAGCATTGAATAACATAATCAGTTACACTAATAAATTACTTATACTTATGGAAAAGAAAAAAGAAAAGAAAAAGAACTCCGGCATGAGTCGCCGGGATTTCGTTTCTCGTTCTGCCGCAGTGGCAGCGGGACTAACCATTTTGCCTTCGGGTGTGATCAGCGCTAAAGGAAGGGTAGCTCCCAGCGATAAATTGAATATTGTAGGGATTGGTGTTGGCGGAATGGGTTTTGCTAACCTGAAAAGGATGGAAACCGAGAATATTATCGGTTTGTGTGATGTTGACTTTAAATACAGTCAGCGCGTCTTTGACCACTATCCCAAGGCCAAAGTTTACAAAGATTACAGAAGAATGTACGATGAGCTGGGCGATTCTATCGATGCAGTGGTGGTAGCTACGGCCGACCATACCCATGCGATCGTTGCCGCCGATGCCATGGTTCGCGGATGGCATGCTTATGTTCAGAAGCCGCTCACTCACAGCGCTTATGAATCCAGACTCCTCACAGCTCTGGCGAAAAAGCATAAATTAGCCACCTCCATGGGTAACCAGGGAGCTTCGGGTGAAGGCGTTAACCTCACCTGCGAATGGCTCTGGAACGACGAGATTGGCGAGGTAACCAAGGTGGAAGCTTTCACCGACAGACCGATCTGGCCCCAGGGACAGAATCCGCCGGCCAACGGCATGTGGGTACCCGATCACCTCGACTGGGATCTGTTTGTAGGACCTGCAAAGATGAAGCCCTACCATGAAATTTATACCCCATGGAACTGGCGTGGATGGTGGGATTTCGGTACCGGCGCTCTGGGCGATATGGCCTGCCATATTCTTCATCCGGTTTTTGTCGGACTCAAGCTGATGTATCCGACCAAGGCTCAGGGTACTTCAACTCTCCTCCTTACCGAATCGGCTCCCAACGCACAGATGGTGGATCTTACCTTCCCGGAAAGACCCAAAGATAAGAGCATCAAAACCAAACTTCCAGAGGTGAAGGTTACCTGGTATGATGGCGGACTCAGACCGGAGATGCCCGAAGGATGGCCTGCCGGAAGGAACATGAACGATGCCGGCGGTGGCGTGATCTTCCACGGTACCAAAGACAAGCTTATCTGTGGTTGTTATGGAAAAGACCCATGGCTGCTTTCAGGCAGGGTTCCCAACGCACCCAAGGTTCGCAGAAGAGTGGAACTTAGTCATGAACAAGACTGGATCCGCGCGTGTAAGGAGAGTCCCGAAAACCGCACTCCGACCTCATCCGATTTCAGCGAAGCAGGACCTTTCAACGAAATGGTGGTTATGGGTGTTATGGCCGTGCGCCTGCAGAGCCTCAACAAAGAGCTCGAATGGGACGGAAAGAACATGGAGTTCACCAATATCAGCGACGACGAAACCTTTAAGATCGTTATTGAAGACGGATTCACCATCAAAGATGGTCATCCTACCTTCGCGAAGAAGTGGACCGATCCCATCAATGCCAGGCAATTCTCTAAGGAACTGGTTAACCACAATTACAGAGACGGCTGGAAACTTCCTGATATGCCGGCGTAGTTTGTTTGGTTACTGGAATGAAGATTCAGAGCACCCCGCCATAAGGCGGGGTTTTTTTTTGGGGATGGGGGAAGAGTTAGGGATCTGCACTCTCCTTGGTTCCACGCAGGAAAAGTTATTTACGACACCTCAATAAGGGTTCACTCTCCTTCAGCTCCTCAGTTCATGCCATCCAAAGATTCGACCTACGAATGACTGACTTCGCATTGACCTGGACGCTCAGTACCACAACGTGTAATTGCAGCATCTCAGGGCGGTTTGGCAAATCTGCCTGAACAACCTTTACCGATGTTGGCGGACGCGGACAAGGATTCATCTTGAAATCCGCTACTGCTCTTATACTTAACCCTTACTGGCATTACAGGAAAAGTGCGACATACT
>CAZNFR010000046.1:0-27289 GCA_964572225.1 uncultured Bacteroidaceae bacterium | reverse complement strand
GGGGTTTAGAGGTTTAGGAGTTTAGGGGTTTAGACCCCAAAATTTCCCCTTTTCCTATTGCCATGTAAAATATTATAACTAGTTTTGCAGTTTCGTAGAAAGTATATAAACGATTAAAACATAACTGAGTAATGTTAACGGCTGAACAGAAAAAAGAAATTTTTAAGAAACACGGTAAATCAGAGGGAGATACCGGCGCCACCGAGTCTCAGGTTGCTCTTTTCTCCCGCAGGATCAATGATCTGACCAATCATTTAAAGTCGAACAAGAAAGATTACAGTACCCAGAGAGCTCTTCTTAAACTTGTAGGTAAAAGAAGGAGGCTTCTTGATTATTTAAAGGACAGGGATATCCAAAGATACAGGTCCCTCATCAAAGAATTGAATCTCCGTAAGTAAAAGACAAAAGGCAATGTTTATTGCCTTTTTTTCTTATAATAATATAGCTTCCGTGCGATATAGGGGGAAACCGGACCCTGGTACGTGAGTCTTTCACAATGACCGGATTAAACAAGACATGCGATATGTATAAAGCAACAGAAAAAAATATAGAATTGAGTGATGGAAGGACCATCACCATTGAGACCGGAAAACTTGCCAAGCAGGCCGACGGTTCCGTTGTGGTAAAAATGGGAAGGACCATGCTTCTGGCAACGATTGTATCGGCCACTGAGGCAGGGGAGGATGTGGATTTCATGCCATTATCGGTTGATTATCGTGAGAAATTTGCATCATCAGGACGTTTTCCTGGCGGATTTCTGAAACGTGAATCCCGTCCCTCTGATTATGAGATATTGGTCAGCAGACTGGTTGACAGGGCTCTCAGGCCTTTGTTCCCGGATGATTATCATGCAGAGACTTTTGTAAATGTAAGCCTTATCTCTGCGGATGCCGATATTATGCCCGATGCACTTGCCGGTCTTGCAGCCTCTGCAGCTATTGCTGTATCGGATGTCCCTTTCAAGGGACCCATTTCGGAAGTAAGAGTTTGCCGGATTAACGGTGAGTTTGTTCTGAATCCAACCTTCAGTCAGCTAAAGGAATCTGACATGGATATCATGGTTGGTGCTACCAAAGATAATATTTTGATGGTGGAAGGGGAAATGAATGAAGCGTCGGAAGCGGATATGCTTGAAGCCATCAAGGTTGCTCACGAAGAAATTAAAAAGCATTGCGTGGCCCAGGAAGAGCTGGCAGCCGAGTTGGGGATAACCAAACGCGAATACAATCACGAGAAGAAGGATGAGGAGCTGAAAGAAAGGATGAATAAGGAGCTTTACGAAAAGGCTTACGAAGTAGCAAAAGCGCGGGTTGCCGATAAAAAACTCAGGAGTGAATCTTTCGGAAAAATCAAGGAAGAATTTCTGGAGAAGCTCATTGAGGAGAAAGGTGAAGAGGAAGTAAACCTAAGTCTGGTCGACAGGTATTACCATGATATTCAGAAAAAAGCGGTCCGCAACCTGATTCTGGATGAAGGAATTCGTCTTGATGGAAGGAAAACGGATGAGATCCGACCCATCTGGTGTGAGGTTGATTACTTGCCCGCTGCTCATGGATCTTCAGTTTTTACCCGTGGAGAAACCCAGTCGCTTACAACGGTAACACTGGGAACAAAAATGGATGAGAAGATCATTGATGAGGTTTTGATCCAGGGCACTGAGAAGTTTGTCTTACACTACAATTTTCCACCCTTCTCCACCGGTGATGCCAGACCCTACCGCGGAACCGGCCGCCGTGAGATCGGACATGGAAATCTGGCCCACAGGGCATTGAAAAGGATGGTGCCCGGTCCCAATGAAATACCCTATGCAGTCAGGGTGGTTTCTGATATACTTGAATCCAACGGTTCTTCCTCCATGGCTACGGTATGTGCAGGAACGCTTGCCCTGATGGATGCAGGTGTGAAGCTCAGAAAACCTGTATCGGGTATCGCCATGGGGCTGATTACCGATACTGAAAGCGGTAAATGGGCGGTGCTTTCGGATATCCTGGGCGACGAAGATCACCTGGGTGACATGGACTTCAAGGTTACCGGAACCCGTGACGGGATTACGGCTACCCAGATGGATATTAAAGTAGAAGGACTTTCGTTTGATATATTGACCCAGGCACTGGATCAGGCTCGCCAGGGAAGACTGCATATTCTTGAGGTAATGTCGGAGACCCTTGCTGAACCCAGGGATGACTATAAGCCTCATGCTCCAAGGATCATTCGGATAGAGATACCCAAGGAATCCATTGGTGCAGTTATTGGTCCCGGAGGAAAGATTATTCAGGAAATCCAGAATGAGACCAAAACCGTGATTACCATCGAAGAAACGGATGGCAAGGGAGTAGTGGATATTTCATCGGTGGATAAAGCCTCCATTGATGCAGCTCTGGAGAGGATCAAGAGGATAGTGGCGGTTCCGGAAGTAAATGAAGTTTACGAAGGAACTATAAAATCCATTGTTCAGTTTGGTGCTTTCGTTGAGATTCTTCCCGGAAAAGAAGGGTTGCTCCATATTTCAGAAATTGAATGGAGGAGGCTCAACACCGTAGATGAGGTTTTGAAGGAGGGAGAAAAAGTTAAGGTTAAGGTAATCGACATTGATACCCGGACCGGTAAACTGAAACTTTCCCGTAAGGCACTACTGCCCAGGCCCGAAGGAGTACCGGAACCCGGGGAAGGAAAGCCTCAGGGACGAGACTCAAGAAATCAGAGACCTCCCAGAAGGGATAACCGCAGGTAGTAATCATTCTCAGGCATTCCTAAACATGTTTTGGCTATTGTCAGACTGACAATAGATTTCTAATTTTGGATACAAACGATTATTTCATTATTTAGAAACTAACCAAAGCAAATTAGCCATGAAATATGTATGCTCCGACTATCATTCCGGCAGGGTAAGAAGACCCTTCAGATTTACCATAGCCTGTGTGAGAGTATTGTTTATTCCTTTCCTTATTATTGCCCTCGCTTCATGTAAAGATCAGAAAATGAGTTATCCGGAAACTAGAAAAGATGATGTAACTGATGATTATTTCGGAGTTATGGTTCCGGATCCCTATCGCTGGCTCGAGGATGATATGTCGACCGAAACCGCAGAATGGGTCCGGGCTCAGAATCTGGTAACTTTCGAATACCTGGATCAGATTCCCTTCCGGGATAAGATACGGACCCGCCTGGAAGAACTCTGGGATTATGAGAGAATGAGTGCCCCATCCAGAAAGGGTGATTATTACTTCTATTCCTACAACGATGGTTTGCAGAATCAGGATGTAATTTACAAAACAGACGATTACGAGAGCAAGGGTGAGATCTTCATAGACCCCAATACTTTCTCGGAGGATGGGACTGTCGCATTAACCGTCCTTTCCATTTCACCGGATGCAAAATATGCAGGTTATGGAGTTTCCCGCGGAGGTTCTGACTGGAACGAGTTTTTTGTAAAAGAGGTGGAAAGCGGTAAAACCCTGGATGATCATCTTAAATGGATCAAATTCAGCACACTGTCCTGGTATAAGGAAGGTTTTTTCTACAGCCGGTATCCCTCACCCGAGGAGGCGGGCGATTCTGAACTGAGCGGGGTTAACCAATATAACAGGCTTTATTATCACAAGGCAGGAAGCAGTCAGGATGAGGATAAGCTGGTGTATGAGGATACAGAGCATCCCGACCGCAGCTTCCGCGGACAGGTTACTTCCGATGAGCGCTACCTGATCATTTCCGTGGTTGAGTCAACCAGCGGAAATGCAGTGTATTACATAGACCTGCAAGACCCTGAATGGAAAGTCAAAAAGGTGGTTGACAGTTTTGATAAGGATTTTTATTTCATCGGCAACATGGGTGAACGGATGTATTTTATGACCAATCATAATGCCCCCATGTACCGCCTTATTGGAATAAAACTTTCATTACCGGGTGAGGAAAACTGGGAAGATATCATCCCTGAGGAAAAAGACAAAGTGCTAAAGGCTTGTTATTTCACGGAAGATCAAATAATTGCAGAATACGAACAGGATGCCCAATCGGTCATGAAGTTGTTTTCAAGGGAAGGTGAACTAACCCATGATGTTGAGCTACCAGGAATTGGAAGTATTGCTCAGGTTTCGGCCAATGAAAAATATGCTGAAGCCTTTTTTGCCTTTACTTCCTTCAGTGTTCCCACAGAAGTGTATCATTTTGACACAAGAAAAAATCGCTCAGCTTTGATTTTCCGTCCGGAGGTGGATTTTGATCCTGATAACTATGTAACCAATCAGGTTTTCTACAAAAGTAAAGACGGCACGGAGGTCCCGATGTTTATAGTACACAAAAAAGATCTTGAATTGGATGGCATGCGTCCGACCCTGCTTTACGGTTACGGGGGATTCAACATTTCGCTTACCCCTTCCTTCAGTGTCAGGAACCTGATCTGGCTTGAGAATGACGGTATCTATGCGGTTGCCAATCTGCGCGGAGGAGGTGAATATGGCGAGGAATGGCATAAGGCAGGGACTTTGCTGAGCAAGCAAAATGTGTTCGATGATTTTATTGCAGCCGGTGAGTATCTCATTGATAATGATTATACCTCCCCGGAAAGACTTGCCATATTTGGGGGATCTAACGGCGGACTTCTGGTGGGGGCAGTTACAAACCAGAGGCCTGGACTTTTTGCGGTTGCCATGCCTGCAGTAGGTGTAATGGACATGCTGAGGTTTCATAAGTTCACCATTGGGAGGTATTGGGTGACAGACTATGGCTCCAGCGATGATCCGGAACAGTTTGAGTATCTTTTTAAATATTCACCTGTGCATAATATCTCTGAAGAGGCTGATTATCCTGCAGTTTTTGTGAGTACCGCAGACCATGATGACAGGGTGGTTCCTGCACATTCATTTAAATACATTGCCACTTTGCAGGAAAAGTACAAAGGGGATAATCCGGTTCTGATCAGAATTGAAACGGATGCCGGTCACGGAGCAGGAAAGCCTGTGTCCAAAACCCTGGATGAATATGCAGATCGATGGGCTTTTGCATTCTACAATATGGATTTTGTACCTGAATATTAGAAATAAGAGGTGCAGAGCGGTGAAGAATTCCTCAGATTGTTGTTTTTCTCCCCTTGTCTGACGGTTTGCCGAAGTAAAAAAAACTGACGTTAATCGGATTTGGGGCATTAATGGGGAGGCAGATGGAACCGGAAATTGCTGGCAAAGAATTTGAAAGCCTATGGCTTCGGAGAGTCCTGATTGGGGAGTTTAGCTGGACTTGAAGAAAGGCCGGAGAGTTGACATCATTCTGAATTCATATTATTTTAATGAAGCCAAAGAGTAAAATTTTATCAAAAAGCATTATTTTTGGACGGGCTTATGATGATATACAGGCAGATAGTGGTAATGAAAAATAGCGCTGTCGCTTGTTTTCCCTTGTATAATAGGAAAAACATTTATAAGTTTGTGGGATATTCAAAAAATTGTGGAACAAATTTCAATAACTAATAACCAGTAGATTATGAAAAAAGTAAATTACTTAGTTCTTTTCACTGTTGCAGCCATGATATTAAGCAGTTGTGGCGGACTCAACAAAATGCAGGAGATGACATCTGATGTAAGCTATCAGGTAACTCCTGAGGTACTTGAAGCTCATAGCGATGAGGTTGATGTTAAAATCGACGTAAGATATCCGGCCAAGTATTTTAACAAGAATGCCATTCTTACCGTTACCCCGGTTCTTAAATACGAAGGTGGAGAAACTGCTTTTGAGGCTAAGAAGCTACAGGGTGAAAAAGTGGAAGCTAATAATCAGGTAATTGGTTTTTCAAGTGGTGGAAGTGTATCTTATACAGGTAGGGTTCCTTTCAGCGAAGACATGATGTTATCTGATCTGGTTGTTAGGGTAGATGCGGAACTAAAGGGTAAAACTCTCCAGTTTGACGATTATAAAATTGCAGACGGAGTTATTGCTTCTTCCAAGCTCGTTGTGGTTGATCCCAAGCCCATTATGGTAGGAGACCGTTTTCAGAGGATCATTCCCGATTCATACCTGGCTGACATTCATTACATTATCAATCGTTATGATGTAAGAAATTCAGAGCTTCAAGAATCTGATGTTGCCGGTTTGGGTGATTATATCAAAAAAGCAGATGTAGATGAGAGAATTGATCTCAAAAATGTTCAACTTTCTGCCTATGCCTCTCCCGATGGAGAAGTTGATCTGAACGACAGATTGGCTCAAAACAGGCAGGAATCTGCTGAGAGATATTTCAGCAGGGAAATGAGCAAGAAGGAAATTGAAGCAGCAGCCAAAGAAGGTTTCCTTTCAATGAACTATACCGCAGAAGACTGGGAAGGATTCAAAGAGCTTATGGAAGCCAGTGATATTCAGGATAAGGAACTCATTCTCCGTGTTCTTTCCATGTATTCTGATCCTGTGGTAAGGGAAAGGGAGATCCGGAACCTTTCAGAAGCTTTCGAAGTGATTGCTGATGATATTCTTCCTGAACTGAGAAGATCTAAGTATATTGTTAACGTTGATCTTATTGGTCTTTCTGATGATGAAATCAAGCAGGTTTGGTCAAGCGATCCTGACTCTCTCGATCTTGAAGAGATTCTTTATGCAGCCACTCTTTATGATGATGTTAATACCAAATTAGCTATTTATCAGAAAGCCAGTGAAAACCATCCCAATTGCCTCAGAGCCATCAACAATGTTGGTTACAGCTACATTCTTCTTGGAGATGCCGATAAGGCAGAAGCTGCGCTGAACAAAGCCAAATCAATGAAAGACAATGACATTGTTAATAACAACCTTGGTTGTGTTGCCCTCATGAAAGGGGATGTGGAAAAAGCTGAAGAACTTTTCACCTCTGCCACCGGTGCCGGTGATGCAGTTAAGTATAACCTGGGTATCATTAAAACCATGCAGGGAGATTACCAGGCTGCCGCCAATTATTTCGGGAATGCAGACGAAGTAAATACTGCATTGGTAAAACTTCTCAGAGATGATTTCGACGGTGCTATGGCCACCATCAACCGTGTAGATGAGAGCACAGCCAAAAAGCATTATGTTAAAGCAGTTATCGCTGCAAATCAGGATAAAGAAGAACTGGTTTATGAAAGTCTCAGACTTGCGGTTGCAGAAGACAGTGCAATGAAAGAGCGTGCTTCCATGGACATGGAATTTGCAAAATATTTCGAATCCGATGCATTCAAAAGCATTGTAGAGTAAGTATTTATTTTTTTCAGAGCTAAGAAGGCTGTTCGTAAGGACAGCCTTTTTTTAATGCCTTTTCAGGATCTTTCCGGCCACTTCCCAGAGTACGATCCCCGCAGCTACTGAGATATTCAGAGAGTGCTTGGTGCCAAACTGCGGAATTTCGATGGATCCGTCACACAGCTCAAGCACAGCCTGATCCACACCTCTTACTTCATGTCCGAACACCAGGCCTATTCTTTCCTTTCCTTCATACCTAAATTCATTCAGGAGGACACTGTTATCGGTCTGTTCAATCGCGAAAACCCTGGTTTGTTGAGTTTTAAGTTGCTTTATGGCCTTGATACTATCGTCAAAATATTCCCAATTAACCGATTCGGTTGCTCCCAGTGCTGTTTTCCGGATTTCCTTATGGGGAGGGGTAGCCGTAATTCCGCAAAGGCAAATTTTTTCGATCCTGAATGCATCTGAGGTTCTGAAGACGGAGCCAACATTGTTCATGCTTCGTATATTATCAAGTACAATGATAACCGGGATTTTGGCTACATTCCGGAATTCTTCAGGCGAGATCCGGTTTAGTTCTTCCATGCTGAGCTTTCTGACCATAGGGAACCTAAATTATGTTTTATTCCTGCAACTATGTGGAAAAAAATGGATATTTTCGTGGTTCAAAACTAATAAATTCAGAGTCAATGAACATCCATGAATACCAGGGAAAAGCGATTTTAAAGAGTTTTGGAGTATCCGTACCTGCCGGAATGGTTACCGATTCACCGGAAGGAGCGGTTGAAGCAGCAAAAAAAATACAAGCCCAGACCGGGGCCTATACATGGGCGGTCAAGGCACAGATCCATGCCGGCGGCAGGGGCAAGGGCGGTGGAGTGAAAATTGCAAAATCCCTGGATGAGGTAAAACAGTATGCAAAGGAAATCATAGGAATGAATCTGGTTACCCACCAGACAGGGCCGGAAGGAAAGGTGGTTCATAAGGTGTTGATCGAGCAGGGTATTTATTATCCTGGCGAGAGTGAGGTAAGAGAGTTTTATATGAGTGTTCTTCTGAATCGTCAGACCGGGCGAAATATTATCATGTACTCAACGGAAGGAGGGATGGATATTGAGACTGTAGCGGAGGAAACCCCTCACCTGATCTTCCGTGAAGAGATTGATCCGAAAACAGGGATTTTACCCTTTCAGACCCGGAAAATTGCCTTTAATCTCGGATTGAGCGGGAAGGCCTTTAAGGAAATGACCTCCTTTGTTACCTCATTATATAAGGCATATGAAGGATCGGATTCATCGCTTTTTGAGATCAATCCGGTATTTAAAACCTCGGATGATCTGATCATGGCAGCCGATGCAAAAGTGAATCTGGACGACAATGCGCTTTTCAGGCACAGGGATTATCTGGAAATGAGGGATCTTACCGAGGAGGATCCTGCAGAGGTGGAGGCGGGTAAGAACGACCTTAATTTTGTAAAACTCCACGGCAATGTGGGGTGTATGGTAAACGGTGCGGGGCTTGCTATGGCAACCATGGATATTATCAAGTTATCGGGAGGGGATCCCGCGAACTTCCTGGATGTCGGGGGTACTGCGAACGCGGAGACGGTAGAAGCCGGATTCCGGATCATTTTAAAGGACCCCAACGTAAAAGCCATCCTGATCAATATTTTTGGTGGGATCGTTCGTTGTGACCGGGTTGCTCAAGGGGTAGTTGAAGCCTACCGGGAAATTGGTGATATATCAATTCCAGTGATTGTGCGGTTGCAGGGAACCAATGCGGAGGAAGGGAAAAAACTCATTGACGATTCGGGGTTGAAGGTATACTCGGCCATAACCTTGAAAGAGGCTGCAAAGCGGGTGAAGGAACTGGTTTAGTTATCATTCGTCTTTCAAAGTCCTTGCAGGATCCATTTGTGCTGCCCGGTAAGATTGTAAGCTCACCGTAAGGGAGGCGATGAATATGGAAAGCAGGGTTGCCAGCAAAAATGCCCACCAAACAATTCCTTCCTTATAGGCAAAATTTTCCAGCCATTTACGCATCAAAACCCAGGCGACAGGCCATGCAAGAATGTTGGAAAAGACCACCGGCCATAGAAACCCTGAAGTCAGCCTGATTACTATCCTTTGTACGGAAGCCCCAAATACTTTCCTGATGCCGATCTCTTTGAATCTTTGCTCTGTCATATAGGATGAGAGTCCGAAAAGCCCAAGCAAGGCTATTACGATAGCCACAATTGAGAAATAGAGGTACATTTGTCCCAGTCTTTCCTCCTGTTCATATAATTGTCCCAGGGTATTATCCAGAAAGAAATAGTCAAAGGGTCTCTCCGGATCAATATCAGCCCAGGCCAATTTCAGTCGCTCCAGAGTTTGGGGAATGGTTCCAGGTTCAATCTTCACATTCAGATAATTATAATTGTATGGGTTACTAACCATCATAAGGGGTTCGATTTGCTGGCGCAAACTGTTAAAGTGAAAATTGCGGGTAATTCCAATAATTCGAAGTTCTGTTGAATCGGGAGCTATAATGCGTTCATTCAGAGGATCTTTCAATCCGGCCAGCTTTACTGCCGCCTCATTCATGATGATACTTTCTTCTTCGCTACCATATTCTTCGGAAAAAGCTCTGCCCTGATTGAACTCAATCTGATAGAAATCAAAGAAATCCGAATCTACTTCAATGTAATTCATCAAGAGACTTTCATCGTCCGACATCCCTTTGACTTTATAGGCATTCCCGCTAAAGGAATTCCCAAAATAATTTTGAGAAACGGTGGTATTGAGCACACCGGGTATGTTTTCAACCCTTTCCTTGAGGGATTGATATTTATCTGTGAGTTCCTGCGATCTCAGCGGAACTATGATCACATGTTCCTTGTCGAAACCCAGTTTCTTATTTTTAATGTAGGACAATTGGTTATATACGATGATGGTGCTGATTATCAACACCACAGAAATACTGAACTGCACAATTACAAGGATATTCCTGAAAAGCGCTCCCCCTGAACCACGGGTAAGTTCACCTTTCAGGACCCTTGCGGGTTTGAAGCCGGAGAGGTAAAAGGCAGGGTAGGTTCCTGAAAGAAAACCAATAAAAAGGGACAACATAAAGAAAAGAAACAACACCCTAAAATCCGCTACGGGAGTAAAATCAAGGTCTCGTCCCATAATATCTGAGAATATGGGCAACAAAAGTTCTGTAATGAGGATTGCCAGGAGGAAACCGGCAAAAGCATAGGAAACCGACTCACCCACAAACCTGTAGATAAGATTACTTTTTCTGGCTCCGGTAACCTTCCTAATCCCCACCTCCCTTGCTCTGGCGGCCGAACGGGCGGTAGCGAGATTCATGAAATTTATGGCGGCGATGACCAGGATGACAATTCCGACTGCAATAAGGATCATCACATACCTGATATCCCCATTTGTAGGGAGGTCGTGTTCAAAAGTGGATCTGAGATGAATATCCTTCATCCTTTGGAGGCGGGTATGGAGACTGAATCCATAATCCTGGAATGCATCACCGGCCTTTTCGAATACGTTGGCATTAAGTAATTCTTCCAGTTCGGCATGAGAGGCTTTACCATCGGTCCTGAAATAGGTATAGTAATTTATGTTCCCTATCCAGCTTTCCATCCATTTTGCCCGTTCCCCTTCATAAAGTGTAGAGAATGAAAGAATACCTTCAAAATCCAGGTGTGAATTTGAGGGCGGATCCTCCATAACCCCAGTCACTTCGAAGTCCTTGTTGTTATTGATGGTGACCGTTTTCCCAACGGGATCTTCCTCAGAAAAATATCGGTTTGCCATACTTCGGGTAAGGACAATGCTGCGTTTTTGATTCAGCATTTCTTTGGGTGAGCCCTGAAGTATGTTGAAGTTGAACGTGCCGATAAAAGAAGAATCGGCATAGATCAGGTTTTTTTCATAGAATTTCCTCTCGCCTGCGGTAATCAGGACCGAGTTCCAGGGTTTATGCACCCGGGTAAAACTGACAAACTGGGGATAGGAACGGACCATCTCAGGTCCCAGGGGGGTCTGACTCAATGCAAAGGTTTGTTCCCGTCCTCCCATATTCAGATCGGTAATAACACGGTATACGTTTTCGGGATCGTTATGGAAGCGGTCGTAACTGAATTCGTGCTCAACATAGATGAGTATGAGAATAGCGGCCGTAAGTCCTGCCGTAAGTCCCAAAAGGTTGATAAGAGCGTATCCACGTTGGCGGATGAAACTTCTGAAGAGGATAAGGAAAAAATTTCTCAGCATGCGGTTAGTCTTTTTCCAAAGACGGATAATTCTGCCGTATGTTACATCAGCATACCTTGTAAGATGCGGGAGTAGGGTATTTTAACAAATTTTTAAATTCCGGGATCCTTTCTCTTTACCGGCATGGTCATGCATCTAGCACCCCCGCCTCCTCGGGCAAGTTCACTGCCGTCGAAGACTACCACGCAGCGTTGGTAATCGTCAGGGTGCACCTTTCCATCAATGATGTCCTGAGATTGAATGATGCTGAATCCGTTTTTATCGAGATCGTCAAGGGTATGCACATTTCTGCTGTAACCTATCACTTTTCCCGGTGCGAAGGCAAAAAAGTTTGCACCGCTATGCCATTGTTCCCTTTCCTGGGTTATGGGGTCCCCTTTTCCTCCGCAGTAGGAGATTTTCAGATCGAGTCCCAATTCCCTTAGTCTATCCGGAATGTTTTTTACTGTATTCAGTCTGACATTCCCGTTATCGATCTCGATATGAACGGTTGTGTAACGGTTTGGAGTAAGAATCAGGGGTTCATATACCATGCAATGATCACGATCCAGCAGGGTAAAGGTCATATCGAGGTGAATGAAGGACTCCGGTTTGGAAGGTAGTTCCTGAATGATAATGTGTCGTTTGTCCTTTTTTTCCTTCATACGATCAATCATATAGTCTACCCCCTGGGAAGAGGTCCTGCTCCCTACCCCCATAAGAATGATATCCTTCCTGGCAACCAGAATGTCACCCCCCTCCATATGGAGATCCGGAAATCCTTTTTCGGTATGAAAAGGATTGTATATCCAGGTTTTAAATAAGGGATGATGACTGAAAATCGTTTCCATGATCAGGGCTTCCCTTTCCCGAACCTTATTGGCCATTTTCGGGATGAGTATATGATCGTATATCGCCACTGAACTGTCTCTTGTAAAAAAGAAATTGTGCAGAGGTTTCAGGGAAAAATTATCTTCACTGAGAAAACGGGTGAGGTTGTTCCTTTTCAAAGGAACTCCCTGGATCAGAATTTTGGAAAGACTTCTGGGGTCAAGTCCCATCAGATCCCCTGATATGCGTTCACTGCATTCGTTGGCGCAGATCCGGAAGACCAGATCATTTTTCAGGTTTTCATCCTTGACAATATCGCTAAGCAGGTCCTCTACAAATAAGGTATTTGTTATTGCCGAAAGAACACCGCTTAAGCGTGAATATTCCCCGGAAGCAACCGACAGGTTAAGGATATCACTATAGAGCGCCCTTTCCGCATTTTTGGGCGTCATATTTTCCACTTCGGGGCCGGGAGTGTGCA
Source organism: uncultured Bacteroidaceae bacterium (assembly GCA_964572225.1). Taxonomy (GTDB): domain Bacteria; phylum Bacteroidota; class Bacteroidia; order Bacteroidales; genus CAZNFR01. The sequence continues at coordinate 14,548 of CAZNFR010000046.1, read as the reverse complement.
TGATCAGGGCTTCCAGTTCCCCGATCTCGGAATTGACACTGACTTCAATGCTTGGGTCTTTTCTCATTTGCAATTTTTATGGCAACAAAGATAAACAGGCTTTTTGAATCACCCGCATGCAGGATCAAATATCAGGCAGGAGGGATTAAGGTGGGAATCCGTTTACCATATGGAAGGATATAATTCCGGGCATCCAACGGGAAAAGAGTCCTGATCAACCTCAGGGATTGAAAGGAATTATTTATCGAAACCGATTGTATTATGGGTCCCGTCACAAAAAGGCTTATTTGAGGAGCCACCGCAACGGCAAAGGTATACCGGACCCTTGTGTTCAATTTGCTTCCCATCGGTCCCGGTAATGATGAAATTTCCGGTTACTTCCAAAGGTCCTCCTTTAAAAACATTAAATACGGTTTTGTTCTGATCGTTTTCCATTTCGTTACATTATTTAGGATCTCTGAATCCGACTTTCCTGTGCGTTCCGTCGCAGAAAGGCTGAGCCCTGGAGTTTCCACATCTGCAAAAGGATGTCATGATCATGGACCTGAGTGCATTTCCATCGGCTCCGATAATCGTGAAATTCCCTTCAACCATTATCGGTCCGTCTTTCATAAGGGTAATCTTTGCATCCGAGGATTCTTTTTTCTCTTCCTTACTGGCGTGAAGGGTCTCCGGATTAACTTCTTCCCCGGCGGATGAGCGCTCGTTCAGGGCTTTTTCCTCGTTGCTGAGATCTTTATTGTATTTCCAGTAAATAGCCTGGGTTGGACATTTATTGGTTACCTGAATTATTTTTTCCGTGGTGGCCCCTTCCATATTTACCCAAGGTCTCTTCCGCGGATTATATACATCAATTAGTTCCCGGAAACAGGTTGTAGCATGTATACATTTGGAGGGTTTCCAGAAAACGGTTATTTCACCATTGGTATATTGCCTATCGTTTGGATTGCTCATTACTTATGTTTTTCTTGTTCCTGATCATTCAAAGATAGCAGCTTTTTACCATCTAAAAAGAGCTTTTGCCAATCCTGTGATCCTCTTTAAATTTTTAGAACATCAAAACGGAGGATTAGTTCAACTCTCAGGCTTCCATACGGAGAATTTCCGGGGTTTAACCCCTTGTAATTTAACAATGAAATCTTAATGATTCAGATAAGCAAAGGATAATCATTTATTTGCGAATCAGCCTAGGGTTAAATTCATATTCCCTTAACACAAAATTAAAATTATAATAAAACTATCATCATTTACAGGTCATTTATGGCTAGTGTCATGTCAATCATAGTATGACGTAAATATATTTTTTGTATCTTTACAGAAAAAACATGGTAAAGTACAAAGTAACTTTAACAAAAGAAGAAAGAGAATTATTGATGGAAAATACCAGGAAGGGAAGCCATACTGCAAAAAAGGTCATTCATTCTCTTATTTTGCTAAATGTTGATCAAGGGCCTCATAACGAGAACAAACAGACAAATGAACAGGTCTGCAAAGTATTAAAAACAGGCATGCGAACCATTGACCGGGTAAAACAACGATTTGTATTAGAAGGTCTTGACGCAGTCCTTGGTGTTGCCCCAACAAGCCGTAAATATGAAAAAAAGGTTGATGGAGAAACAGAAGCACGGTTAATCTCAATTGCATGCAGCGAACCTCCAAAGGGATTTGGCAGATGGTCGCTGCGTCTATTGGCAGATCGTATGGTAGAATTAAATTATGTAGATGATATTTCTTATGAAACAGTAAGAAAGGTATTAAAAAAAACGAACTTAAACCTTGGCGGGTCAAAGGCTGGGTAATACCTCCTCAGCAAAATAGCCATTTTGTTGCAGCCATGGAACAGGTTCTCGATGTTTACAAGCGACCTTATAGCAAGGCAAACCCAGTAGTATGTATGGATGAAACGCCGAAACAATTGATAAAAGAAGTCCGCAAAGCAATACCAATGAAACCAGGATCTGGAAGAAGAGTCGACTACGAATATTCACGTTCTGGTGTATGCAATGTTTTTATGGTTAGTGAACCTCTTGCAGGAAAGAGATATATGAAAGTCACTCAAACCCGGACAAAAAGAGACTGGGCATTACTGGTAAAGTATATCTGTGACAAGCTATATCCCAAGGCAAAAATTATTACACTGATAATGGATAATTTAGCTTCTCACAGCGCGGCGGCATTATATGAAACATTTGACCCAGCTGAGGCAAAAAGGTTATGGGATCGTCTGGATTTTGTATTCACACCCAAACACGGTAGCTGGCTCAATATGGCTGAGATAGAACTCAATGTCTTAACGAAACAATGTTTAAACCGAAGAATTGAAAAAATAAATACTGTAAAAACTGAGGTCAGAGCCTGGCAAAACCACAGAAACAATAAAAAAGCCAAAATAAAGTGGCAGTTTACAACGGATCAGGCAAGGATAAAATTACATAAATTATATACGTCAATCCATGATTGACATGACACTAGTTTCTTTGGAGTTTGTAATTAAACCGTTAAAAACAGGTCCATTAAGAATTAAAACCTTAAACAAGAAATCCCAATTGTCTGGATAAGTAAGCAAATCGATATGGTTATCAGCTACATGAGGGTTTCGGAGTATTGCTAAAAATCAAAAAGATCATGATGAAAAGATTATTCGTGGCTGTTAGTTTTCTTCTTTTATTTACCATATTTACATTCTCACAGAATGGATTTCTCAGAGGAAGGGTTATCGATGCCGAAACCGGAGAGGCATGGATTGGGGTTACGGTTGTTGCTCCTGCGGTTAATGCCGGATCCATAACGGATTTCGATGGTAATTACAGTCTGTCACTTCGGCCCGGAACCTGCAATATTTTGATTTCCTATGTGTCTTATGAGACTCAGAACCATGAGAATGTAGAGATCAGGGCGGGTGAAGTTACCATCATCAATGCGAATATGGCTCAAGCCACGATGGATATAGAGGAGGTGGTGATCACTGCACGGGTGCGTGCAAGGACGGAAGCTGCCATTCAGGTTAAGCAGAGAAAGGCACCGGTAGTTCTTGACGGGATTTCTTCTGAGCAGATCTCCCGGCTGGGAGATTCCGATGCGGCCTCGGCACTGAAGCGTGTTACCGGCGTTTCGGTTCAGGATGTTAAGTATTTGTATGTAAGAGGATTAAGTGACCGTTATATGAAAGTTACCCTGAACGGAGCTGAGATTCCTGGATTGGATCCCAACTTCAATATCGTTCAGATGGACCTTTTTCCGAGTAATGTTGTGGAGAACCTCACGGTATTAAAAACTTACTCGCCCGATCAGCCCAGTTTTATTGCCGGACTCGTAGACATTGGAACCCGGACTTTCCCGGAAAAATTCAGCCTTAAATTCAGTGCCTCCACGGGTGTTAACAGCAATACGCATTTCCGGGATGATTTCCTTACGTACGAAGGTAGCGATAGTGATTGGCTGGGGTATGATAATGGGACCCGTGATATTCCTGAATACGTTCAGGGAATTGAATTTCCGCGCGGGATCAGTTCCAATGCGGACACCTTGTACAAATTGTCATCTGCTTTTGATAGAATCTGGGATGCAGAAACCAGGACTGCCTTGTTAAATCAGGGTTACTCACTCTCTTTGGGCGGACAAACAAATTTTCTTGGCAAGCCTATGGGCTTGTTGGGTGTGGTAAGTTACAAAAGAGATTTTGAGTTTTACGAGAACGGCCGGCTTGATGAATATGAACTTACCAACCAATCACTGATATCAGCCCCGAATTTATTGAATGAAACCAAGGGAACGGAAAGTTTGATCTGGAGTGGTTTGTTTTCTGCCAACCTTAAGCTTAACAACTGGAACCGTATCTCCATGAATTATCTTCAAAACCAGAATGGATTACAGAATACGAGGTTTATGGATGGTTCTACTTCCGGTTCCGACAATTATCAACTGGAACAAACCAGTCTGGAATACCTGGAAAGATCGCTTTCTGCCATTCAGGTATTGGGAAAACACGTATTTCCGGAGTTGAATAACCTCACAATTGAGTGGATGAGCTCTTATACTCATTCCATTCAGGATAAACCGGATTTACGGTTTTTTATTGCGGAATAGGATGAAATTGACGAAGAGATCATTTACGATACCCGTTCCAACCCTAAGCCGGAGAGAAGGTAAAGGGATATGTGGGAATCCAACTGGAACTCAAGAATTGACATCACCATTCCGGTCGAAATAGGAGGATCCGAAGTGAATTTCAAGATAGGGGGTTCCTATCTGGATAAATACAGGGATTCGCATGAAGATCGTTTTACCGGAAACCGGAGGGGTGTAATTGATTTCAATGGGAATCCATCTCATTTCTTCCGCGACAGTGCTCTTATGGGGGGTGTGCTCGGACCTCAGGGAGTTTATTATGCAAACGACATTACCAATAACCGGAATCGGAGTTGCAGCGGACAGGACCAGGTGACTGCAGCTTATGCCATGGCCGATTTCAGGCTATTCGAACGGTTGAGAATCAGCACCGGAGTTAGAGTGGAATACGGAAGCATGTACATAACCAACAAGATTGATACGACCATTGGAGACAATCCTGACCTTCTGGGGATTGGAGAGTCTGAAGACCTGGATTTCCTTCCAACGGTTAACGTTACCTATGCCTTGCAGGAGATGATGAACCTGAGGTTCAGTTTCAGCAAAGGAATTGGCCGTCCTTCTTTCAGAGAAAGAGCCCCTTACGAGTTTTATGAATACACTGAAGGTTTAAGCATTCTTGGGAATCCTGATCTGGAGAGGGTTATCGCTTCCAGCTATGACTTCCGCTGGGAATATTTTTTCAAGCCGGGTGAGATGGCCTCATTCAGTTTATTTTATAAGGATATCGAAAATCCGATCGAACGTTATAAACGGCAGACTACAACCCAGATATTCACCTACAGAAACGGGTATGAATCGGAAGTATATGGTATAGAAATTGAATTCCGGAATACTTCGTTTTGTATCCATACGCCATGGGGGATCTGAGCTTAAGGCCGATGAAGAAATCAATGGTCTTACTTTAGGTGCAGTAGGTGCAGGGACAACCATTTCGTTTATTGAAGTTTTTGCTAACGACGACGACGGTGTTGAGTGGTTTGGCGGAAATGTAGACACTAAAAACATGGTGGTTGCTTACTGTTCTGATGATTCTTACGATATGGATGAAGGATTCTCCGGAATGGGTCAGTTTTGGGTGGCAGTAACCGACACCGATTCAGATAACTTGGGTGAGCACGACGGAGGACCTTCAAGCAATCGTTATGGAATACCTTTCGCAACCCCGATCCAGTAGAATGTTACTTTCATTGATCCCGGTGTAGCTGCGAATGAACGTACACTCACCCTTCGTGAATTCTGGAGTGGTCAGTACCACAACTCCATCTTTGCTGAGCAGGGAAGGGGTATCCGTGTTGATTATGTAGCAGAATATGAAAATGGAAACCTGGGTGGCAGTTATACCCAGTGGTCACGCGGTGTTCTTCAGCTTACCAACAATATCTTCCAGAATGTTGCCAGTGGTGCAGCTGCCAGTATCTTCACCGTTTATTCAGACCATCTAGTGGATGACGGCTTGGGTAATGAAGTTCCCAAGTATCCTGTACCTTTCGATTCAGCTACCGTATTTGCCAATTATTTTGCAACGGCCAACAACATGGCCATGGATCTGGGCATCAGCATCGAGAATCCTGTACCTGCTTCCAAAGAGGACTTTGGCGGAGCTGACTTCACAGGACTTGACAGTTATTTCGACAAGGTATTCTACAAAGGTGCTTTCAATCCCGATGTAAACGGTGTTTGGACCGGTCGTTGGACAAAAACCTATGCTGATGCAATCTTCAGTGACGAAATGGCGGTAAGCACCGACGATTTAGTTGCGGGTTCTGCAAGCATCAATGTATATCCGAATCCTGTTGAGGCTCAGTTTGCAACTGTAGAATTCGATAATCCCAATGGTGCTGCACACAGTTTCAACCTTTATTCCATCGATGGAAAACTGGTTAAGACCATCTCTGAAATCAGAAGCAACAGCTTTACTTTCAGCAGGGAAGATCTTAACAGCGGAATCTATGTTTACGAATTGAAAAACAACGGTTCTGTGGTTGGAAACGGAAAACTGATTGTCAGGTAATCCAATTGGATATCCCAAATAAAAAAGTGGTTGATACCGGAGTATCAGCCACTTTTTATTGGTTTAGAATTCGATTTCTGTGCCCGGCATTCTGCTTCGGAGGGATTCCACATAGGCAGAACTCATGGGATTTCCTTTCAGGGTAATTCTTTGGATATTGGGATGGTTGATCAGGGATTTGGGGATTCTTTCCAATTCGTTATTTTGAAGATTCAGTTTTTCCAGCCTGGGGATCCGGTCAAATTTATCAGGGAGTTCTTTGATGCCGTTTTCTCTTAGACCGAGAACCTTCAGACTTGGGAGGAAAAAGAATGCCTCGGGGAAATGGCCTAACTGGTTATCATTTAAGGTAAGGTCTTCCAGGTAGATCAGATTGGAAATTTCTGCCGGCACTCTGTCTACCTGATTATCAGACATAAGGATGGTCTTTAGAAACCGGATCCGGGTCAGAACCTCGGGGAATTCGGTAAAACTGTTCTTATTAAGGTGAAGGATCTGAAGGTATTTCAGATCTGCCAGGCTTTCGGGCAAACTGGTCATATTGTTATTATTGGCCCCGATTAACTGAACATTTTTAAATACATTAATATCATCGGGAATTTTCCCGCCAAAGCCGGAATAGACTGCCAGATTTACGACACTGTCGGGACGTGCTTAAGCATCTTCAAGGGAGCGGAATCTTGCACTTTTGATATAGATAAAGTCGGAATCGGACCATAGCTGACGAAGGATCAGGCTGTCATCTTCCACCTCTGCTTTTTCCTGACGGATTGCCGGGTTTTCTCCTTCTCTGGGAGATTTCTGGTTTTTTGAGGGTTGTTCGCATGAGGTCAGGACCAAACCCAGGGTAAAGATTCCGTAAAGGATTTTGTTTTTCATCATCCTGATTTGATTTAAGTTGAATTATACTTTAGGAAGTTTTAAAATTAACAAAAATCCATGAAATCGAATGCTTACGGAGTCCGGAGAGTGTGGGTTTCAGACGAAAGATCGCATGAACCGGGGCTTAGCTCCTATATTGATCATTCTGGAATTGTTTTTGAGGGTTTAATGGTTGAAGGGTCTGATGTTTGGATCCTGGGATTTTAAGATTTACCCTTAACGGATAAACTAATATCCTTTATTTTGCGTTAAATGGTACCGGGGCGAAAATGAGAAAACTATTGATAATATTAGGGTTTTTGCTGGGATATTCGCAATTATATTCCCAGGGTTCACCGGATACAGCCCGTGTTCAGATACTCCGTTCGCAAATTATTGACGGAGATACCCTTTTACTTTCGAATATTCCGGAGGTGAAGATCTACCCTGTTCCAAACTTTGAAAACCGTTGGCAGTACTGGAGGTACCGAAGGCTTGTTAAAAATGTGAAAGCGGCTTATCCCTATGCACGTAAGGCTGGAGAGATATTGCAGGGCCTTGAAGGTGAGCTTGCTGCCATTTCCGGGGAAAGAAAGAGGAAACAGTATGTAAAGGATATAGAGCAAAAGATCAGGGATGAGTTTGAAGACGAGGTCAAACACCTAACCATTACCCAGGGCCGGATACTCATTAAGCTCATAGACAGGGAAACGGGGAACACCACTTATGAGGTACTACAGGACATAAAAGGGAATTTCTCTGCCGTATTCTGGCAGGCTATTGCCCGGGTATTTGGATCCACCCTTAAATCGGATTATGATCCTGAAGGGGATGATTATTTGATCGAACAGATCATTTTGATGATCGAGGCCGGTCAGCTTTAATCGAGCATCTCCAGTATTTTTTTCACAATATTTTCGGCTCCTTCTGCAATTTGAACGATGTTGGCATCCAGCATATAGCAGGGGGTAGTCACCACCTTATTTACCGGGTCTACGACCACTTCGCCGTGATTGGATTCGGTATGGGTAACACCGATGGATTCCAGGGCTGAAATGGTTGCCGTATCCTGTCCAATGGTAAGAGTGACATCGTCCAGCACCTTAGCCACGAGGACCGGGGCGATACAAAGAGCACCAATGGGTTTTCCGGCTTCGGCCATGGAATTGATCACTCCTGCCACTTCCGGGATCACCTCTGCATCGCGGCTATTCACTGCCCAGTCCGAAAGATTTTTCGCAGCTCCGAATCCGCCGGGAAAAAGGACCGCATCAAAATTTCCGGCATTGAATTCCGTGAGGGCTTTGATTTTACCCCTGGCGATCCTGGCAGATTCTATCAGAACATTTCTTTTCTCTTTCATCTCCTCCCCGGTGATGTGGTTAACCACATGCATTTGTTCCCGGTCGGGGGCGAAAATCTCATATTCGGCTCCATGCTTCATAATTGCATAAAGGCTAAGAGTGGCTTCATGAATTTCGGATCCGTCGAGTACTCCGCTACCGGAGAGGATTACGGCAAATTTCTTTTTGTTCGTCATGATTAATGTTTTTAATTTTCGGTTCAAAAAATACGGAAATCGTATGAAGCTTTTCTTTACTTAGTACAAAGTTATTGAAAAAATGGTTCAATCGAATCGCGAAAGAAGGCATGAAAAATTCCATACTTCTCCGGTTAAACGTTTGTTTATCGCTGTGGAGATCCCTGCCGATGCTGGTTTAAAGAGATTTATCGCAGAGTTGAAGAAGGACCTTTCAGCAGAAAAAATGCGATTTACCTCTTTGGAAAATTTGCATATTACCCTTAAATTTCTTGGGGACACTCCCGAGGAAAGGATTCCGGAGATAAGAAGGGTGATGAAGGAGGTATCGGGTAGTGAGGATTCGTTTTCATTTCGGCTTGAGGGTTTGGGATTATTCAGGAATTTAAAGACGCCCAGGGTATTGTGGACCGGAATCTCATCGGGTGAGGAATTTTCAAGGCTCAAAACCGGAATTGAATCGGGGTTGGAGCCCCTGGGATTTCCTTCGGATGAGCGCGTGTATAATCCGCACCTGACCCTGGCGAGAATGAAGGAAATTGTTGATCGTGAGCAGGTTAAGGAAATTCTTTTCAAATATCGGGAACGGGTTATCATGAGTTGCTTTGCCGGTAAGATCACGCTGTATGAGAGTGTCTTAAGCAGGGAAGGGGGGGAGTACCGGGTGCTTGGGGATTTCCCGCTGGGGCAGGTCTAGATTCCTCGTCCGCCGAAAATGGTAAAAAATGTATACATTATTATCTTAAGGTCGACGAACAGGGACATATTCTCGATGTAAATAATGTCGTATCTGAGTCGTTTGATCATTTGGTCCACATTTTCGGCATATCCGTATTTTACCTGTCCCCAGGAAGTTATGCCGGGTTTTACCTTATGCAGGTGAACGTAGTGTGGGGCTTTTTTGATGATCTGGTCAATAAAGTATTGTCTTTCCGGGCGGGGTCCGACGAGCGACATATCCCCTTTAAGCACATTCAGGAAATTAGGGATCTCGTCGAGCCTGTATTTTCTCATGAACCTTCCAAAGTTTGTAAGTCGGTTGTCATCCTTACTGGAGAGTTCGGGGCCGTTTTTTTCGGCATCCACATACATGGATCTGAATTTAAGGATTTTGAAGGGTTTTCCGTATTTGCCTATCCTTTCGTGGGAGTAGAAGACCGGACCCGGAGAGGAGAGGCGAACCCCGATCATCAGGAAAATAAATAGGGGGAGAGTGACTACCAGGGCCAGGAAGGAAATCACATAATCCAGGATTTGCTTGAGGTTTGCCTGCCATACAGGCATCAGGTCGTGGGTGAGTTTAATGAGGGGAGTTCCGAATAGTTCGGTCATTTTCACTTTTCCGGTGAGGATATCGTACATATTCGGAATGGCCTTGATCTGCACATTGCAGAGTCCGAGTTTATTGATAATCCGGCTTATCTCCTTATGTTCTGATGTTTCCAGGGCGATAATTACTTCTTCAATTTTATGGTTGTCAATGATTTTCTCAAGGTTTTTCCATGACCCCAGAAGGGGGATATAATCGGAGAGTTGGTAATGTTCTTTGGTGTGAACACTCACAAATCCAAGAATTCGATTTCCGTAGGATTGCTTTTGGGCTTCCAGTTCCTTGTAGGTTTCTACGGCCTGCATGTTGCTACCGATGATAAGGGTATTGAATCCCAGTTTGCGTGACCGGATCTTCCTAAGAGTGTCGGAGGTAAGGATCAGTCGAAAGGTTAGGGTTAGGAAAAACTGCAGGCTGAAGAGTACGCCGAAGAGGAGGTAATAGTTCCGGTAGCTGTTAATGACATCATCAAGGATAAGCAGAAAGAACAGCAGGGTAACTCCCAGAATGGACTGAAGGAAGGTCTGGACCAGGTCGTTCATCCTGGATTTTCTAAATACATCTTTATAGTAACCCGTAAAATAATAAAGCCCTATCCAATAGAGGGGAATAAAAATCAATCCCAGGTAAAACCGGGTCTCGAAGGTGATTGGGATGTCATATCCGAATTTTAGGGGCTCAATAAATTCCTTTCTGAAAATATAGAAGAGTCCCCAGCTTATCATAGCAGCGAGGAAATCCAAAAAAAGATAGAGTGCAAGCTTGAACCTTTTTCTCATGGGACGGCCGGAGTGTGGTCAATTACATACTACGTGTGGAAGTAAAAAATATTGTGCAAAAGTAAAAAAAGATTCAAAATTCTAGTTTTTTTCTTCTTTTAGTGGATTTACTGTCCGGTAAACCTCCCATATGGTTTCAAAAACCTGGTAGCCGGTATCAAAGGAGTTGAAGGCCCAGTAACCGTTTTGTAGGTAATGAAGAAAGTTACTGATTTCCTGTCCGATATTTTTTTCATCGTCCAGATTAAAGGTATCGTATTCAATTTTACGAATACCTCTAAACTTATCGGCAATCTCAATCATTTTACCCGAGGTATTGAATCTGATCATATTGTTTGCATGATATATTTCGGTATAGCGGGATTGATTCCCTGTAAACATATTTATGCTCAGATTGGCTACGGATCGGTTCACAAAATCGAAGCGGAGGTTGATAAACTTGGGATTTTCGGTACAATAGGGTACGGTATTGCTGGAAAATCTCTTCATCGGAACCTGGTTAAGGGAGAAGAGGTACATGATTTCCTGTTGGAGAAGTTCGAAAAGCTGACTGGGAAAGTTTTCTCCGGAAAGTTGGGTATACCGGTATATGTCAATAAATTCGGGAGCTTCCTTATTTATTCCGCTAAGATCCCTGAATCCCGGGGAAAAGATATCGTGTCGGATATAGAAGAGGACACCGGCTTCGTCGGCCAGTTTCCTGAAGGTTTTCAGAATTCTGGGGGATATGGTGGAATCCGGGAAAATGAAGACATGTTTGGATTTTTTCAGGGTAGATTGAATAACATCCAGGTTACCCCGGGTGTTACCGAGAAAAATGATCGCATCAGAAATCTCTGTTAGCTGTTCAGGAGAATCTGCGATGGTAGCCGGGTGATCCGTGTTTTCCCCTTTGTAGCATGAATTCAGATCCTGGTAATAGATACCCGACAGAATGCATCCGGGCTGATCAAGGACCAGATCAGTGTATTTTTCGGTATCTGATATTTTGCCGTTAAGGGCTATTCTAAGCATATCATGACTGGTCTGTCTGATGCAAACATAAAGGAATTGTTAATATATGGCTGAAAATAATTTTTCGACTTTTCAACAATTTCTGGTGATAAGCTTATTTTTGTAAACGAAAATCAACGATGGAAGATAGTTATTTACATAAAGGTCTGCGAAAAAAGCTGATTGAGAATCTCAGATTGAAAGGCATCCGTGATGAGCGGGTTCTCGAAGCGATGAATGAGGTACCCCGGCATCTTTTCATGGACAGTTCTTTCATCAAATTTTCCTACAGTGACCAGGCATTTCCCATTGCCGCGGGTCAAACCATATCACAGCCTTACACTGTGGCCTTTCAGACTCAGTTACTGGAGATCAAACCAATGGAAAAAGTGCTCGAAATTGGTACGGGTTCGGGTTATCAGGCGGCAGTGCTGGCTGCAGCCGGAGCCAGGGTCTACTCGATTGAAAGACAGCGGGAATTATTCTTACGATCCCAGGAGGTTTTGAGCCGGACACCCTATAAAATTGAGTTTTTTTATGGGGATGGCTTTAAGGGCGTACCGGTTTATGCACCCTATGACAAGATCATTATTACCGCCGGAGCTCCGGAGATTCCCAAAGCCTTGCTCGATCAGCTCAAAGTAGGGGGTATAATGGTCATTCCCATGGGAGATCAGCAAGCTCAGAAGATGTTGAAAGTGGTTAAGAAAGCTGAAGGCGATTTTGAACGAACCGAACATGGTGCCTTTATCTTTGTTCCCATGTTAAAAGGAAAGGCAGGATAAATAGGACTATGCTACATATTTACAGATTCGTTTTCAATCCATTTGAGGTAAACTCTTACCTGGTAAGTAACGAGAGCGGGGATTCCATATTGTTTGATGCGGCCGCAGACGGTCCGGAAGATTTTGAGCTTTTCGACCGTTTTCTTTCGGAGAAGAGTTTAAGACTGATTGCCATCATTAATACCCATGCTCATGTGGATCACCTTCCCGGGCTAAATTACCTGATACAAAAATACTCTATCCCTTTTTACCTTCACAGGGATGATGTATTCCTGCTTGAACAGGCAGAACTTCAGGGACTTGCCTTCGGGTTTGATATTCAGTCCCCTTCTCCTCCGGACGAATATCTCGAGGAAGGGGACAGGGTGGACCTCGGGGGTGAAAAGCTGGAGGTATTGCATGTCCCGGGGCATTCACCCGGATCCCTGGTTTTTTACTCTGGTGAATCAGGATTTTTGATCTCCGGCGATGTACTTTTTCATAGCAGTATCGGAAGATCGGATCTTCCCGGCGGGGATCAGGAACAGTTGGTTAACGGGATAAAGGAAAAGATCCTGACACTGGATGAGGATCTCGTTGTGTATCCTGGTCATGGGCCTTCAACCACCATTGGGCACGAAAAACGGTTCAATCCTTTTTTGAAATAAGGTTCTTAAACATAGTTCCCAATTTATTGTTATTGAAATAACATTATAATTTTAAAACTTTTAATTTATCTTAACTATATTGAAGTCTATGGATATATTCTCAAATCGTCATATTGGTCCTGATAAGGATGAGATTGATGTGATGCTGAAGAAAACCGGGGCCGGCTCCCTGGAGGAATTAATTGATCAGACCATACCGGAGAATATCCGGCTTTCAGAACCCCTTAACATTCCGCCTGGGATAAGTGAGTATGAGTATATTCAATATATTCGTGAGATTGGTAAGAAGAATTTGCTATTCCGGTCCTTTATCGGAATGGGCTTTTACAATTGCATTACTCCGTCGGTGATCCGCAGGAATATTCTGGAAAATCCATCCTGGTATACCTCCTATACCCCATACCAGGCCGAGATTTCTCAGGGTAGGTTGGAGGCCCTGCTTAACTTTCAGACCATGGTGGCTGGATTGACCGCTATGGAAATCGCCAATGCATCCCTGCTGGATGAATCCAGTGCTGCCGGGGAGGCAATGATCATGATGTATAATCTGAGATCACGTAAGGCGGTTAAGGAAAATGTAAATAAATTTTTTCTTGATCGCAGGATTTTTCCTCAAAATCTGGCGGTTCTTGAAACCAGGGCTGTTTCCCTGGGAATTGAGCTGGTTACCGGGGATTTTAGGGATTTTGTTTCCGATGGAAGCTATTTTGGGGTGATGGTACAATATCCTGATTCTGATGGAGACATAAGGGATTATTCCCGTTTTGTGCAGGAGGCACATGAAAATGAGGCCCTGGTGGGGGTGATTGCTGACCTGATGAGCCTTGCACTCATTCCTCCTCCGGGAGAATGGGGAGCAGACGTGGTGGCGGGTTCTTCGCAACGCTTTGGGATCCCTCTTGGATATGGGGGTCCGCATGCCGGATTTTTTGCTACAAGGGAGAAATTTAAGCGGCAGATTCCCGGAAGAATTATTGGTGTGAGCGTCGACAGGCATAACAACCGTGCACTCAGGATGGCCCTTCAGACAAGAGAGCAGCATATAAAAAGGGAAAAGGCCACTTCCAATATCTGTACGGCCCAGGCATTACTAGCCACCATGGCCGGAATGTACGGGGTATATCACGGACCTGAAGGGATCAGGAGAATAGCCGGTCATATTCACAGGGCTGCTTCCGGACTTGCGGTTATTCTTGAAAAGCTGGGTTTCCGGAATCGGAATGAACATTATTTTGATACCCTCAAACTGGCCTTACCGGATGGGGTAACTCAGGAAAGCCTGAGGTCCATTGCCCTGGAGAATGAAGTCAATCTGAGGTATTTTGACGATGGGGATATTGGACTTAGTACCGATGAATGTTTTATGGAAAGAGACCGGGAAGTGTTGTTAAAGATCTTTGCTTCAGCGGTGGGTAAAAGTCTCAGGAATACTGAAGTTAAGATTCAGGAGATCCCCGATAAATACGGGATC
>CAZNFR010000045.1:0-27527 GCA_964572225.1 uncultured Bacteroidaceae bacterium | reverse complement strand
TTAAAACCACATCTTCTGGATCAGCGGTCAGCTTTTAACAACCAGTTCAATGGAATGTCCGACATTGATTTCACCTATGGTGATTTTGAAAATACTCGTGAAGAACTTATCGAAATTGTGAATTCAAGCCTGACTGATTCAGATCGCTCTTTTCTACTGAGTTTTAAACGAGGAAATCCGGAATGGGATCTGTTTGCTTTAGCAGGACTTAAGGATTTACCTGCCGTGCAGTGGAAATTGCAAAATCTTCAAAAGCTGATTTCCTCCAATCCCGGCAAGCACAAAGAATTACTTTCAAAACTGGAAGCAATACTCACTTAAGGAATATCACCAGGATTTTTTTACTTTCTGGGCCCGAATTGCATATTTATTCTAATTTTTTCATATTTATACAGTTACTTTCTGTAACTAACACAACTGTGAAAACAAACGCATCATCAAGATTTTATGAGCAAATCGAGATGGAAACTAACATCTTAGAATCCTATGTTAATAGGGTTGAACGGGATATATTGTGTGATGGGTAAACTGAAAACCCGCTGATTATCAGCGGGTTTAAGTGTAAAGTGTCGGGGTAGTAGGATTCGAACCTACGACCCCCTGCTCCCAAAGCAGGTGCGCTAACCGGACTGCGCTATACCCCGAAAACCGGACGGCAAATGTAAAGATTTTTTTGAACTAATCATAAAGATTTCAGGAAATATAAAAATTCGTAAAATTGCTTTCCTCAGCGCTCAGATCCTTCCTAAAGCCAGAAATACCGCATGCAGGGAAATCGTCAGGAACAAATACAAGCGTCTTGCCTTTTCCGGTGAAAGTTTGAAAAATTTATATTTGATGGAGGCCTGGTGACAGGATGAAAGACAATCCCCGCAATAGGTGCAGGTAAGACCCGGTTTTCCCTTGCGGATGTCTGCTCCGGAAAGGGCATCGTACTTGCATATGGTGGTACAATGCATGCATAGGGTGCAATTGGAATCTATATACATCCGAAAAGGGTTAATATGCTTTCCGTAGTTGACCAGGGTGCCGATGGGACACCAGCTAAGGCAGTGGACCATCTTCCCTTTCCGGGGGGATACAAATAAAATGATGACAATTCCCAGAATCCCGAATCCTGCGGCTACAAGGGTTGACAAAAGAACTGAAGCCCCCGTCCACCTTAAGGCAAGAGCTGTGGCAACGACAACAAATACTACCAGAAATTTCATCCTGAATAGATTCCGGATTTTCTGTCTGCCGGTTTTATTCCCTTGTGCCACCAGATTATCCATGGCTCCGAAATAGCATAACTGACTACACCAGGCCGGACCCGCAAGCAAAAGTGTGCTTATAAAAAGAAAGCTCATAATGGAAAGTTCCATTCGATACACCGGTCCGCCCAGAATCATCATGGGGATGGGTAAATGTAATTTCCCCGTCATAAGGAATTTCTCAAATCCCAGTAATCCCAAAAACAACTGTGCAAAGAAAAATATGCTGAATACTGTCCAGGCAATTCTTCGCCATTTTCCAGACTGGTTTACATCCTGCATCTTCCAGGTGATAAAGGCCCCGTAGAGAGAAATAATGGGTATTTCTATCCATCCTCCGTGTTTTAAAAACCGTTCAAGCAGAATGATGTCGGTTTCCAGGTTCATCTGAACCATACTAAGCAAAAATGCAGTAAACACAAACACAGACAGAGGTAATTTCAGTCCCTTCCACACTTTAATGTTCCTGTTCTTCATGGCTTTTTTCACCGCCCACTGTTATTTATTCTGTCGATAGTATCACAGATGGATTAACCGTGATCATAACCCAAAACCAGTTATTGATCTCTCCCCTGTCTCCTCCTTTAAGCAATTCCATGGATTCTCCGGCAAACATCTGGGAATATCCCAGGTCGATGCTGATATTTTCCCCGGGTTTCCATCCTGCTGAAAGGTCTGCTTCTGTTCCAAGGAAGGCCTCCGCATTTTCAGCGATTCCCGCCTCAGAGAAAAATATATGAAGTGCTGCTGATACAATCAAGGTATTCCGTTTGTAACTTCCTTTCAGGTAATAGTCCTGCAAACCCACATTATTGATATGGTTTCCGACATAGAAATAATCCATGGTCCCGTTAAACTTATGATTCGTTCCATAGAAGGGATTAAAGGAATGGTTTTTTCCGCTCTCATCATAATCGGTACCTGAAAGGTATTCGAATCCTGCAGAGCCAGTGAAACGTTCTGACAACCGGAGACTGCCTTCCGCATTGAGATACCATGCAAACAGATCATTCCTTGCATTGTCACTTCCGGTTTGTAAATAGGAACTAAGGACCACTCCGCCTTTTTCACCTGCCCAGGTAAAATACGGACCGAAAGTCTGACTCCAGGATATCTTCTCAGTCAGAGGATTTCCTGCAGTATCAACCTTGCTTACATAGGGGATTCCATTATTAAGGAATAGAAAACTAAAGGCGGTATTCTCCCATGAATGCTGAAACCATGCAAACTGTAAAGATTTATAGGCATCAGGTCCGAGGTAAAGATTATTATTCCTGTTTCCATTTTGATGCCAGGCAAATCCGGTATGAACCTTAAAATTGTTTTCATATTTTAAGAGGGCTACATCATGAGTCCTGCCCTGCTGAGCCCAGCCCACATTGCCAAAAATCCGGTGATTGTCATATACCAGTTCCTGTCTCCCTGCTTTCAAAAAGAAACCGGAGGTAAACTCATATTCGAACCAGGCCTGGTGGACAGAAGTGGCGAAATCATGATTACCGGTTAGCTGACTTTGTGCACCCCAAAGTCGTACATCCTGAAGGTCGAGCCTGGTTTTGATACGCTCCTGGCTGTAGGAAAGGGATAATCGGGTTCGCTGACTTACAAAGAAGGAGGGGTTTTGGCCCTCCGAGGCCAGACTTGCGTACCCATGACTGTATTCAGCGCGGGGGCGGAATTGAGCATCTATAATTAGCTGTGAATCAGCATTATAGATCAGGGATACAGACATAAGTATTCCAAAAACCGTTGATCTCAATAGTTTCATAACTGGGAACTTTTTATAAGGGTTTTTCTATATCTCCGGAACTTTGACCGGGTAGGTCTCTTCTCTTTCCGCAGCCAGTTTCATCCAGGCCGGAATTATGGTTTCCAGAAATAATTCTTTTTCTTCATTCAGCTTTTGCATATCGAGTCCGATAAAAGCCTGTGCTTTGGCTTTTGTGCTTATATCGGGATAGGGGATTTCCTGATTATGCCCTTTGGAGGCCAGGACTCTTGCGAGTTTGATCCTTGCCTCCTGTGCGATGGTTATGCCGGTTGATATGATCCTTCCGGTTTCGACGGGTGAATGAAAAGATGCCCCGTGTCCGGCGGCTGCGAAATCCCAGCGCCACTGGGCATGTCTGATATCCATAAGGATATCCTGCATCTCTGTTTCCACAGCACCCAGGTCCCAGGCTTTTTTCGCTTCCACATGCGCCCTGACCAGAAGCTCTTCGAGCTTATCCCGGTTCTCAATGATCTTATCCTGACGTGAATATACATCCTTCACCAGTCGCTCGGTATCTTCCCGATGACAAACCTGGCAGGAGGCATTGATATTATTCAAGGGACTCTGCACATGGTGACTGGTGTATTTCACCCCGCCTTCGCTAATGTAGGGCATATGACAATCTGCGCATGACACTCCTCTGCTGGCATGAGTACCGGTAAGCCAGATTTCATAACCCGGATGCTGTGCCTTCAGCATGGGTGCTTTGCTTAGCGGATGGATCCAGTCGGAAAACTCCATGTTATCATAGTATAATTCCATTTCCTCTACGCTGAACCCGCTATCCCAGGGATACTTCAGATATTGCACCCCATCAACGATATTCTTATTGAAGTAATACTCTACGTGGCACTGCGCACAAACCAGGGAACGCATTTCCTGGTGTGAAGCCTGGTTGATATCCTTCCCGATGTTATTAAAGGCTTCAATCAAGGCAGGACGGGTAATCCTCAGGTTCATGGTTTCCGCATCGTGGCAGTCTCCGCATGCCAGGGAGTTCACAATCTGATGTCCGCCGGTTTCCCAGCTTCCCTTGTAAAACTCGGCTACTCCTTTTTGAAAATCCCCTTCCTGCTCAATCAGTTCATTCATTACCCTTGGTACATCCGGACTCTTGCAGGTCCAGCAGGTATTGGGCATGGGACTGGGATTCCCATCCATCGGAGCGCCTGTCCTCAGTGTTTTCTGAATATCCTCAACCGAGTAAAAATGTCCACGGGCCTGATTATAGTCTTTCGAAAATCCGTAACCTGCCCATAGGACCACCATTCTCGGATCCACTTCAAGCATGTCTATCATGGCAGATCCATTGTATTTGGACCGGAAGCTGGTATCTGCGGTTTTCAGGTAAGACTGGTACTGCCGGGGGAAATTCATTCCCCATACTTCTTTTCTGGGTTCGAATTGCTCATGCTCCACATGGGGTGTATAGGCAAAAACGGCTTCTGCCCTTCTCTCAACAATGGAGGAGGCAAGCAGACCC
Organism: uncultured Bacteroidaceae bacterium; assembly: GCA_964572225.1. Classification (GTDB taxonomy): domain Bacteria; phylum Bacteroidota; class Bacteroidia; order Bacteroidales; genus CAZNFR01. The sequence continues at coordinate 23,017 of CAZNFR010000045.1, read as the reverse complement.
AGGGAGAAAACCAGGATAACGGTTAAAATAAAAAGAAACCAGCCTTTCCAGGGCTTCTCTTTTATTTGTTGTCTGATGGATTTCATAAAATTGAGTTTTGGGTTTAGTATCTATTTGGTAAGTTCTTTCATAAAATCGGGTACCGGGCTCGAGGGTAAGGGAACCCGGGCATGAGGAGTGGAGGAAAGGCTGTTTACCCTTCCATGAGGTGTCTCACGATGACAATCCCAGCATACACGATCAGTACGGTGATGAATAAGATCCGGGTTATAGCTGAGCGCCTTTTCTGCTTCCAGGGTATTGGTGTGGCAACGGATGCAATTCTGGTGAACCACATGCTTTCCTTCCTCTTTGATGAAAATCACCTGAGGCTCGTTCCTGAGGGTGAATACGGTGGCATGTCTTAATCCGTCCTTGGCCTTAAAATAATATTTGTTGAATACATTATTATGAGGTACATGACAATCGTTACAGTGGGCTCTGCCCCGGTGGGCACTGTGCGACCAGGTGGCATACTGGGGTGCCATAATATGGCAATTCACACAGGTTTCGGGTTTATCCGACAGGTATGAGGGTGCATTGGAGACGTTTACCGTAAAGAGAAATAATCCGGTGAAAATGCCGAGTACGATAAGAACAGGCAACCTCCATCTTCCGGGCGGCATCATCCTTTTGATAAGACTCATAGTTAGGTTTTTAGTTTTCAGACATTTATACAAGCTAGTAATTTATCTGACCAATTCCTATTATTGTGTTGTTAAACTAAGCGATGGAAAAAGGCTATGAGGCCCCTCCACCCCTGATCATAACCAGCATCATTTTAAACTTTGTTGTGGCATGGACCGCATGGGGCACATTGGCGGGCATCACAATAAATTCGCCCTCTGTTAATTCAAATTCCTCCCCTCCAATGGTGATGCGTGTGTTCCCTTCCAGTACCTGTACCATTGCATCAAAAGGTGCAGTATGTTCGCTGAGCTCCTGATTTTTATCAAAGGCGAACAGGGTAATATTTCCTGTGTCCATTTTCGTCACCACCTTACTCACAATCGATCCGGGTGAGTATTCAACCGACTTTTTCAGAGTATACTTTGATGATTTTTGTATCTGCTCCATGCTAATCTTTCCTTTCTTTGGTTCTCTGAGAAAACAACTATTTAAGAGAAATTCCTTTCCGGTTTTTATTATCCGGAGAGGTCCAGCCCTCTCCGGATGAAAACTTACATTGCCATTTCCCTGATATCTTCTTCCACTTCGCCTATACCTCTGAGCCCAAAATTATCGCTTAGCACTTTCGCAACTCCCGGAGAAATGAATGCAGGGAGTGTTGGGCCCAGGTGGATATCCTTCACCCCAAGAGAGAGGAGTGCGAGGAGAACGATCACCGCTTTTTGTTCGTACCAGGCAATGTTGTACTCAATGGGAAGATCATTAATGTCATTGAGTCCGAAGACCTCTTTCAATTTGAGTGCGATTACCGCCAGTGAATATGAATCGTTGCACTGACCCGCATCCAGGACCCTTGGTATTCCGTTGATATCGCCCAAAGGAAGTTTGTTATACCGGTACTTTGCACAGCCTGCCGTTAGGATTACGGTATCTTCCGGCAGCTGACCGGCAAATTCGGTATAATAGTCCCGGCTTTTCATTCTTCCGTCGCAACCGGCCATGACAAAGAACTTGCGAATAGCGCCGGTTTTCACTGCCTCAACGATTTTATCCGCAAGTTTCAAAACTTGTGAATGGGCAAATCCACCGGTTAGGACTCCCGTTTCAAGTTCAACCGGAGGTGCGCATTTTGCGGCATGTTCAATGAGGGAACTGAAATCTTTAGGTTTTCCCCTTTCCCTGTCGGGAATGTGAGTGCATCCGTCAAATCCGGCAGCACCGGTTGTATACACCCTGTCCTTATAACTCTCCTTAGGGGGTACAAGGCAGTTGGTTGTCAAAAGAACCGGTCCGTTAAAAGATTCGAATTCTTCTTTCTGCTTCCACCATGAATTTCCGTAATTTCCTATAAAATGAGAATATTTCTTGAAAGAGGGATAATAATTTGCAGGAAGCATTTCGCTGTGGGTATACACATCAATACCGGTACCCTCTGTCTGCTTCAACAATTCTTCCATATCTTTAAGATCATGGCCGCTGATCAGGATCCCCGGGTTTTTGCCCACACCAAGATTTACTGTGGTGATCTCCGGATCGCCATAGCTTGATGTATTGGCCTTGTCGAGCAGTGCCATCACTCTGACGCCAAACTCTCCGCAGGTCATAACCAGTTGGGTTAGGGCTTCGCTGCCTACAGAAGGATCCAGGGTAGCTGCCAGTGCACTATGCATGAAAGTGAACACTTCCTTATCCTGAAATCCCAGATTAAAAGCATGTTCTGCATAGGCAGCCATACCCTTCAAACCATAAATGAGCAATTCCCTTAAGGATCGTATGTCTTCATCTTCGGTACTTAGCACCCCAACAATTCTGGCCCTGGCAGTAACTTCCATGGGATCCTGACTTTCCCATGTCACCGCGGCAGGCGGATTCCCGGGAAGAATATTCTCTTTTGCCGCTCTTTCCAACATTTGGGCTTTCAACTCCATTCCCTGCATTATTTTAGCCATGATCCGGCCATCGTCAAAATTGGCATTGGTAATGGTGAGGAAAAGGGCCTCGAAAACAAACTTATCGGCATTTTCATCAGCCATATTCCTTTGCTGTAAAAGATCGGCCAGCCATGACACAGCCTTTGTAACGTACATGAGACCGTCCATTAAGTCTGACACCTCACCGGTTTTCCCACACACACCTTTGATGGTACATCCGGTTCCTTTTGCTGCTTCCTGACATTGATAACAAAACATAATTTCTAAATTTTTATCGTGTTTATTAAATCCATTCTTCTTTTAATACATCTCCCTTTACCCCGATTATGGTTTCCTTTACCGGGACTTTCCGGGAAGCTTTCGCAACCGCCATCTCCACAATCTGCCTGAGTCCGCCGCAACAGGGAACCTGCATGATCATTAGATGAATGGTATTGATCCCTGCATGATCAATCATGCTTCGGATTTTCTCCACATAGATCTCTTTTCCCTGATCCAGCTTGGGACAGGCAATGGCGAGGGTTTTTCCTTTGAGATATTTCTGATGAAAGCCCGCCACGCTATACGCCACACAATCGGCCGAAAGTACCAGATCACTGCCCCGGTAATGCCCCGACTCCGGATTGGCAAGGTGAAGCTGAACAGGCCAGTGGGTAAGCTCCGAGGCTTCTTCTCCGGAAAGATTTCCTACCTGTACTGCAGGGATTACGCTACCCTGAGAGAAACTCTGTGCCGCGGAACCCGGACAACCACCCGAATGGTGAACCTTCACTCCCGACTCATCCCTCACCAGTCTCAGCACCTCTTTCCATTCGAAATCAAGCTTTTCCTGATTATCCTTCAAATAATCCACCGCCTGTTTTAAGAATTCATATTCCTTGTGATCTTTCAGATGCATCATGTGGGCCGCAACCGTGTTTTTTCCTTTGCCGACCATGATCTCCATCACCTTCACTTCGTCGTAAGGTTCTGCTTCCCTTTTCTCGATGGTAATGGCGTCCTGCGGACAATGTCCTATGCAGGCTCCCAAACCGTCGCACATAAGGTCGCTGATCAGCCGGGCCTTTCCGTCGATAATCTGAAGAGCCCCTTCATGGCAGCCCGGAACACAATTTCCACAGCCATCGCACAGGGATTCATCAATCTTTACTATCTCTCTAATCATTTCATTTAGTTTTTATACTCCAAAATTATGGCTAGCTTCGCAGAATAATTGTACCATATGTTACAAAATGAAAAAAAAGATTGGATCGAACCCTGCAATAAAAACTGCAGTTTCTGCTTTCTGAATTACACCGATATACTTTCAGAAAATTACCTTTTTCATAACCTCGAAAAACCTGTAATTGGCAGACTGATCAAAGAGATCCACCATCAGGTAAAAAAATGCGAGAAGGGGGATGTAATTGCCCTGGAAGGGGAAAGCTACAACAAATTAATGATCATTGTAAAAGGATCGGTTGTGGGTGAGATGATGGATTTTGAAGGAAAGGTCCTGAGAATTGAAAAGCTCTCGGCACCAGAATCGGTTGCCACTGCTTTTCTGTTTGGTACAAACAACACTCTCCCTGTTACCATTACCGCCACCGAAGAAACCCGGCTTTTGCTTTTTCCGAAAGAGGATCTTCTGGAAATGATGCGACAGAATCCCCAGGTCCTTGCAAACTATCTTGATATTATGTCGAACCGGGCCCAGTTTCTTAGCAAGCAACTACGGTTACTGGGATTAAGCACCATTAAAGGGAAGATAGCCCATTATCTTCTGGAACAATCGAAACAGCAAAAAACCGATCGTTTAAGACTGGGTCACAGTCACGAAGACATGGCAGAAATGTTTGGAGTCTCACGTCCATCGGTAAGCAGGGTAATCGCCGAGCTGAACCGGGCAAAGATTTTACGGGTGAAGGGTAAGGAGGTGGAAATACTCAACAGGACGAAGCTCTCCTCATTGCTTTCATAATTTACACGGTTTTCCTATCCATTTGATACAATTTTACATGGGATAGAATTACAATAAGTGTAATTTTACTTATTATTAACAAAACTATCCATGAATAAAATTACGATTATCCTGCTGCTGATTTTATCTTTCACTGTTTCCTGTGAAAAAGAGACTGTGGAAAGACCCGAAAAAGTTTTACTTTCCTTTGCCGTCACCGATGCCTCCGCTTTTAATGCCAACGATGGGGCCATAAGTATTTCTGTTGAAGGCGGAAGTGAACCCTACCAGTACTTCTGGTCGACCGGGGAAAACACCCGCGATATTTCCGGCCTTTATGCCGGTGAATATTCGGTTAAAGTAATCTACGGGGGAGAAGGTGAAGTATCGGGTACCTTTGAAGTTGAACAGCCTGATCCGGATCCGCTCCAGGTGATCACGAACCTCACCCCGGCAAGTCGCTATGGAAAGTCGGATGCTTCAGCAGAGCTCGAAATTTCCGGAGGAACAGGACCCTATACCGCCACCTGGATAGCTCAGGATACCACCGCTCTGTCTCTTACAGGCCTTTCAGCCGGAGTATATACGGTTGAAATCGTGGATAGCTCAGAACCTTTCAGCATCACAGCCACCGAAACCTTCGAAATAACACAACCTGAATTTATCTGTGTGACCGACAGTATTGCTGATGTTGACGGCAACCTCTATCCTACCATCCAGATTGCAAACCAGTGCTGGATGGCAGAAAACCTAAGGGTAGAACACCTGGATAAAGAAGGTCTCATGCCTATTGATGACCGTTTCTGTGCCGGCACCAATTGCATCAACAAAAAAGGTCCGCACTACACCTGGGAAGCCATGATGAATGGAGACAGCTTTGATCCTGAAGAGCCTTACAATCTTCCCCAGGGTATTTGTCCCGAAGGTTTCGGGATCCCCTCAAGAAAAGTTTTCCAGGACCTGGATTCCATTCTGAGTATACCAGGCAATTATGGTCCCGGATTTTTCTCCGGCCCCAAATTAAAAGGAACAGACAGCAGCACCGGTTTTGATGCGCTTTTTGCCGGTAACTGGGGATATGGAGTTTATAATAACACCAGTATAGCCTCATTCTGGGCAGCAAGCCCATATACCCTAAAAGATAATCCCCAACAATATACCGGCGAAGCTTACTATTTCATTCTTACGGAAGATACTCCCTTTCTGAGCTCGGGCCATCAGCCACTGAATTTCGGTATGAGTGTACGATGTGTCAGGCTGGTGGAAGAATAAAAAAAAGAGATGCGAACTCTCGCATCTCTTTATAAAACCAACCAACTATCAAGTACTAACTAACCAAAAAATCTTTTTTAGTCATCCAGTTTGAAATCCAGTTCACTCTGAGGAATAACCCAATACATTCCATCGTAGGGAAATTCCACCGGACTCACGCCTTCTCTTTCTCCGGCTGGAATGGGCAGCTCAAGTGCCATAAGGTAAATGAGGCGATCGCCCTCGTACGCCAGCTCCTTGATCCTTTCCTGATGAATCTCCTCCTCTGTAATGGTCGAAGAAGTAAGATATTTCTCTGAAGATTCATAGGAAACCCCTGCAACGACTTCATCCCAGGCCCTTTTTCTTATTATATTCAAATCGTCTGCAGCACCCTGCAAATCCCCATTTCTGAAGCGGATCAGTGAGCGGGTAAGATATAGCTCGGCCAGACGGATCACAGGGACATTGGTATGCATTCCCTCCACTCCTCTGTAGTATTTGTTTCCCCAAATTCTGGGCTCTTTCACCTGGGTATATTGTTGTTCATAGATCTTCGGATCATCTCCAACCTTACCCCTGTTTCCCTCCAAACGGTAAAACAGCTGTGTATATCGCTTATCCCGAAGTGCTTCCGTGGTTATCCCCAGGGTATCCTCCATCCACCCCAATTGCCTTGCCATCAGGTTACTCATGGAAAAGACATGCCAGGTAGATCTGCGGTAATACTCCCCAAGTCCGCCGTTGGTTGCCCTGTAGTCCAGGAAAGTAAACAAGGTCGGATCTTTGGGGACCACGGTCTGACCATGCTGTTCGTCGTAATTCACCGATTGCCATATCACTTCATTTCCGCGGGAATTATCGCTGCGATTGAATGCTTCAATCGGATCCTGGTCAAGACTGTAGAGTCCGCCATTCATGTCGATCACCGAATCCAGCTCGGCTTCAGCCAGGTCCCACTCACCCATCTGGAAATAAACCTTTGCCAGTACTGCATGAACCACATATTTGTTGGCCCGTCCAATTTGGTAGGAAGGGTGGTGTAATCCATCAATATACTGATATGGTAACAGATTTTTGGCGGCTGAAAGGTCTGCCAGAATCTGTTCATAAATCCTTTCAGTGGTGACGAATTCAGCATTAAGGGCTGCCTCCGCATCGGTAAACTCAATCCTCAGCGGCAAAAGCTTTTCCGAAGAAAAAGCCGGAGTACCCGGAGGAGGTGCATTCCGGTAGCATTGATGCAGATAGGCAAAGGCCCGCATAAAATGCAGCTCACCTGCAATTCTGTCCACATTGTTTACCTTTTCTGCCGGATCCAGGTCCGGGTAGGGGTCCCCATCATTCTCATAATAAAAATCGAGACCGGTATTCGCTATCCCAATTGCATCATAGCCGGCAGCAAAGGATTGCTGATTCCTGCCATCGTCAATATCGGTCTGGCGCTGATACACGGGTTCAATAAAATAGTTTGCTGAAGCCCCGGGTATACGATAAACCAGATCGGTCATGCAATCCCTCACCACCCGGTCGGCCAGGAAAAAATGTCCTCCCCAACCTGTATGGAAGGTATAGGCATAAGGCGAAACCGCCGCTCTTTCAAATTCCCCTACATTAAGCCAGGGGGGTTCGGGCGGATTCGTCACTTCAAAATATTCCTCTGAGCAAGAAGAGATCAGTAAAAGGCTCAGTAGTATCAGATTTAAAATTCCTGCTTTTCTCATTCCTGGTATATAATTATATCAATATTAACTAATATTTCCGGTTGATGGGTTTGCCTCAATATAAAGGCTACCTAAAAACCTACATTGATTCCGAAACTGTATATTCGTGGTATGGGCAATGCCCCTCCGCCCGATTCGGGATCCCAGCCATCGTATTCGGCGGTCCACAACCACAAATTTGAAACGGTTGCATACAATCTCAGATTTTTCAGGTTGATCTTTTGAATCATGCCTACAGGGAAAGTATATCCCAGCTGAAGGGTCCGCAACCGGATAAAATCACCCTTATAAAGATATTTGCTGAGGGATGCACTTTCATTGTTATAAACCCCCGATGCCTCGTCGTCGGCTGTATTGGTCCAGTACCCTGTTGCTCTGGGATCATCCGGATCTCCTTCCCATTCCGGATTGGGTTTCTCGATATCCCAACCCCAGTCGTACTGTGAATCCCATCTAAGTTCCGGATATCTGGCATTATCGCCGGGCTCCACCCAGGTATTTCCAATCAGATCATCCCTGAGTACTACCTGTCCGTATTGTACACTGGTGGTTCGCTGTTCCTCATAATCATAGATGTAATGTCCGCCCGTAAAAGTGAAGAAGATGTTGAGGTCGAATCCCATAAACTCAATTATGTTGTCAAATCCGCCAAAATACTTGGGAACGGAAGTCTTTCCTTCCAGAATGATCCGGTTACGGGAAAGGTTGGTCTGAGTAGCAGGGATGAGTCTGCCGGTTTTAACCGTCTCCCCGGTTTCCTCCCAATGGGCGTAATCAATTTCGTAGATCATGTCCACCCCTCTCTCCGGATCTACCCCGGCCCACTCGGCAATGTAATAGTTCCACAGGTTCAGTCCGGTTTTGGAGATGGTCCGGTTGCCCGACACTCCCAGTCCTTCGGAGTCATACCTGGGAGTAAGTGATAATACTTCATCGTCACTTAGGGTAAAGTTAATCCGGGTGGTCCATTTCAACTTTAAATTCTGATTATGAATGTTGGTTGAGTTCACGGAAATCTCCCATCCCTGATTCCTCATGTCTCCGATATTATTCCAGATTCCGGATACGCTGGCAGAAGGAGGCAGTTCGGATCTCAGAAGGAGGTCTGTTATATCCTGACGGTAGAAAGCTAAGGATCCGTTGATCCGGTTTCCTAAAAACCCATAGTCCACACCGATATCAAAACTCTGGGTCGTTTCCCAGGTCAGAGTCGGGACACCCAGGTTAGAAATCCGGGTTCCTCCGGAGATCAGTCCAATTTCCCCGTAACGGTCGTCCGGATTATTGGTAAAAATGGTCTGGAAAAGGTTGGATGCGATATCCTTATTTCCGGTCTCTCCAAACGATCCCCTGATCTTTAAGAAGTTCACGAAGCTGAGCCGGCTGAAGAAGCTTTCCTCCGATACTACCCAACCTGCAGAGACCGAGGGAAAGGTTTCCCAACGATAGGACTCGTCAAATTTTGAGGAAGCATCTCGCCTGAGGCTGAATCCTACCAGGTAGCGATCCATAAATTTATACTGGCCACGTCCGATATAGCCCCACATATACTCTTCCCCACCGAGTCCGGAGGTAGCACTGAGAATGGTCTCCGGTCTGCCCAATTCCTTATAGGTGCCCGTCAGATCCTGGCCTTCTATGTTCCGGGTGTACTGAGAGGTCTGGAACCATTCGGATCCAACCGTGAAGGTCAGGTTATGATTTTCTCCGATTTGCCGGTTATAATTGGCATATACATTATAATTGATTCCCATTCTTGTGGCTGCGCGATCGGTGGCGTAGGACCCATCCTCCCTCAGGGTTTCGGATACCCAGAAAACGCTGTTATTCTGAATAAAATCTATCCCTGCCTCGGACCGGATGGACAATCCCCTGATAAAGGGTACCTGATACTCCGCAAAAATATTTCCCAGTCCGCGGTAAGCATCCACCTCGTCAAAATGATGATCTGGATCCAGGCTGGCCACAAGGTTTGCCCCCGACATGGGATTCCAGTATCCGCTGGGGTGACTGGCATTATAAATGGGCATCCAGGGCAGAGCGATACGGTTGGCATTTCCGAATCCGGCGCTGGCTCCCCCGCTGTTGTTTCCGGTTGCCCCTCCTACCTGTTGTTGCACACGGTTATTATTGGTATAGGAAAAATTGATACGGGTTCCCAGCCTGAGGTTATCCAGGGGATTAAAATCCAGGTTTGCCCTTGCCGAAAACCTGCGGAAGTAGTTTTTAATGGGGTTTCCGTCGGTATTATTATAGTTGAGAGAGATAAAATGACTGGATTTCTCTGAGCCACGGGAACTGGAGATGTTGATATCCTGATAATACCCTGTCCTGAGAATCTCATCAAACCAGTCGATATTTATATTTTCTGCTTCTTCCCTGCTCAATTCGGCGAGGGGATCATCCCTGAAAAACTTGATAATATCAAAGGGATCGAATGGAGCCAAACCTGAATTTGCCCTTGCTGAGTCGACCAGGGTAAGCCATTCACCCGTATTGGCAAATCCGATCTCTTCGGGATCCTTTCCCATTTGAATAATCCCGGAAGTGATATTAATATTGGTGGTACTCTGCCCTACCTTACCCGATTTGGTAGTTACTATGATGACCCCGTTGGATCCCCGTGAACCGTAGATGGCTGTGGCTTCAGCATCTTTCAGAACCTGGATGGATTCGATATCATTCATATTGATCAAAGACATAGGGTCCTGAGAAGTAGATCCCACCGTTCTTTCAAGTCCGCCTCCCGAATATATCGGCATTCCGTCGATGATCCATAAGGGGGAAGTATTCAGGTTCAGGGAACTGTTTCCACGAATCAGCACATTGGTCTGGGCTCCTGGTACTCCGCTGGTGGTGGTGATCTGAACCCCGGCAGCTTTTCCCTGCAAAGCCTCGGTAAAAGAGGTGGAAGGTACCCGGGCCAGCTCATCGGCGGTCACGGATGATACCGAACCGATGATATCTCTTTTTTTCCGGGTTCCGTATCCAATAACGATCACTTCATCCAGCTCTTCATTGGCGGTAGAAAGAATGATATTGTATTCTGTCCGGTCATCCACGGTAAAAGTCCGGGTCTCGAGACCCACAAACTTTACCTCGATCACATCCCCGGTCTGTACCTGTAGGGTAAAGTCCCCTTCAAGGTTTGTAATGGTTCCGGTGGAGGTCCCACGGATGGTCACGGTTGCTCCCGGGATAGGTGCTCCGTCTTCTGCCTGTGTTACATTTCCTGTGACGGTCCTGGTCTGGGCATAGAGTCCGGTAACAGCAAAAACCAGGGAAAGAAGGAAGGAAATCAGTAGCTTCATATTGATAGTTTAAGGTTGCACTTCGACACTTTAAAATTATAATTAAGAAATTACCTGTACATGTAGGATTGTGTCTATGAGCATGTAAAAATGTACCCGTTATCTGATTACGAATGTATAACTTTCTCTATCCATTTGAAATATAGGAGGGCGCGATTTTTTTTCGAACGAACCCAATTCTATATAAGTACGCAAATGCTTGCGGCAAGGGGCATTTATGGGATGCGGTACAATTTTACGCACAATTTGACACACGATTACACACCCGGCCCGCGGTAAAGGGATAAATTTGAGATTGGTGATTTACAGCCATTATTAACAGACTACAATAAATACTAAACTATGGAAAAATCAACACTCTTTACTCTGATTGTCCGGTCCAGAGGACAACCTGCCCTTACCTCCCACGGGATGCCATTGCATCCGATCCGAACGATTGCAATTGAAAAATTTCTAACTTGTTCCAAGACTTAATTTATAATCCAAAAGTCAATTATTATGAAAAAAATCCTACTACTAAGCTTTATGCTTCTGGGGATATGGTCGTTGAACACCTATGCCCAGTACTCAAAGTATGCTATGGATGATGCAGTAGTCTATGAGGCATTGCCTACACAGACTGCTACCGATGTTCACGCCAGCAACATCTTTATAGCAAACACCACCGGTGATGACGAAGTGATTGCCCTGGTGAAATTCGATGTTTCCGGTCTCATGGGAAGGAAAATCCTTTCAGCAGAATTTTCCACCCGCTCGGATATGACCGACGACAGCACCATGACGGTGAAGTTGACCGGTGCGGGACTGGGATTCAGCAGGGATACCACTGCCTGGGAAAATAAACCCAGTATTGCCGGCAAAGAACTCGCCACGGCATTATTGGATATGGACTCCGGTCGCAAAATCTATGTTGAAACCGGATCCGAACTGGTTAATTATATTAATAGCAAATTAATGGCCGGAGACACCGCCATTGCTTTTGCCATTCAATATAAAAGCGGTGCAGGCGGAGATTTTAAATGGATGGCCGGAAAAGGCGACGGATCATGGGCTCCTCTGCTTGAAATGGAACTGGAAAACGGATATTCCTATTATCCCTCTGCCGATGGTACTATCTATGAAGCTCTGCCCGATCAGGCTGTTGCCGATGTGCATGCATCCAACATCTTCATTGGAAACACCACCGGTGATGATGAAGTTATTGCCTTGATTCAGTTTGACCTTTCAGGCCTTGCCTACAGACAAATCGGCATGGCCGGTGTTTCTACCCGTTCCGATATGAACGATGGCAAAACCATGACGGTGAAACTTACTCCCGCAGGAGATAATTTTGACCGTACCACTACCTGGACTACCAAGCCTTCCACCCCGGGTACAGAACTGGCTACAGTTCTTCTGGACCAGGACTCGGGAAGAAAACCATTTGTGGAAACCGGATCGGCCCTGATCGACTATATTAATGGTAAACTTGCCACCGGAAACGAGATTATCTCTTTCGCGATTCAATATAAAGAAGGTGACGGAGGCGATTTCAAATGGATGGCAGGTAAAGGCGATGGAAGCTGGGCACCCATTCTCGAGATTGGAGATGTTACTCCGCTTCCGGCTGCCCTTAGCGCATTCCCGACCGGTGATGCTACAATTTATGAAGCAATGCAGGATCAGGTGGTTACCGATGTTCATGCATCCAATATCTTTATTGCCAACACCAATGGTGAAGATGAAGTTATTGCCCTGGTAAAATTTGACATTTCTGCGTTTGCGAATCGCACTGTATCCTCTGTGATGTTCTCCACCCGTTCAGATATGAACGATGATAAGACCATGACGGTGAAACTTACCGAAGCCGGCGCCGGCTTCAGCAGAGATACCACCAGTTGGAGCAACAAGCCCAGCATCAAGTCAAAAGAACTGGCAACCGTTATCCTGGATATGGAATCCAACCGTAAGTATTACGTGGAGACCGGTAGTGAGCTCACAAACTATGTGAATGCCAAATTGCTGGCAGGTGCCGATGAGATTGCCTTTGCGATTCAGTATAAGGAAGGTGACGGCGGTGACCTTAAGTGGATGGCCGGAAAAGGCGACGGAAGCTGGGCCCCCATGCTGGAACTTGAATTTGGGGACGAAAGCAGCTACTACGGAACCAAAGACGGTACCATTTATAAAGCCCTTCCTGATCAGGCAGTAGCCGATGTTCACGCTTCAAATATCTTCATTGCCAAAACAAACGATGATGATGAAGTGATTGCCCTGGTTCAGTTTGAACTTTCCGGACTTGCTTATACCTCCATTGAGGATGTGAAATTCTCAACCCGTTCGGATATGAACGACGATAAGACCATGACGGTCAAGGTAACTGCTGCAGGCAATGATTTCGATCGCAGTACTACCTGGAATACCAAGCCGACAACTTCGGGTACAGAACTTGCAACCGTGATCATGGATATGGAATCCAACCGCAAGGAATATACCCAGAGCGGCACTGCATTCGTAGATTATATCAATGGAATTCTTGCCGGAGGAAGTGAAACCGTATCCATTGCCTTAAGGTACAAAGACGGTGATGGTGGTGATCTGAAGTGGTGTGGAGGTGTCGGAGACGGAAGCTTTGGTCCCATGTTGGAAATCGTTTCCACTTCCCTGGTACCGGATGGGGACACCCTGGTTACTATTGCAGATACCTATGTGGATCAAACCGACCCGGATGCGAATTTTGGAACCGCTGCCGATATGCATATTAGCAAGGATGCAGCTGGTAGTTCAAGCAAGGAAGTCCTGCTCAAATTTAATATCAGCGAGCTTCCCGATGCCATCGTGGGTAAGGCTACCCTCAGACTTTATATTGCTCAGCACAGCAGCGGTACACAGGTAGATAATTTCTATGCCGATGTATTTGCCGTGGAAGACCAGACCTGGCTTGAAAACGCAGTTACCTGGAATACCAAACCGGCAGCAGGCATGAAACTGATTGAAGAAAACGTGACCTGGTTCAATGAAGGTAAAGATACTACATGGACCAGTGCCGATCTTACACATTACCTGAATGATGCGCTTGCCATGGGAATGGATTCCGTCAGCTTCGTGATCAAAGGTAAAAATGATACCCCGGGTAACCGACTGTGGACTGCTGGTAAGGAATGGAAAAATGAAGCCAGACTGGTTATCGATTATACTGTTGAACCCCCTGAAAGAAATGTTCCCGTTGTGGCTGATGCTCATGTGGAACAAGGTGCTCCCGATGCTAACTTTGGAGGTGAAAACGATATGCATCTAATCAATGACGATGCGAATAACCTCTCCAAATGGGTTTACCTGAAGTTCGATGTCAGCAAAGCTTATCCCAATGTAATTTCCGCTACCCTGAACATTTATGGTGCAGTTCATAACAGTGCAGCCGATATATCCAGTTTCAGGATGGGTGTTTACGGAGTAACCGACATTGCATGGGATGAAAATGCCCTTACATGGAATACCAGGCCTGCAGTTCAAAATAATATGTTCTTTGAAGCTACCCTGCAGAAAACAGGTAAATATTACAATCTTAGCAGCTCATCCTTTACCGATTATATCAATGCTGCGATCAACCAGGGACTCGACTCTGTGACCATCGCCGTGAAAGGACTGGATGCAACTCCGGGTAACCGTGCATGGATCTCCGGAATGGGATACAGACCTGCATCCATTACGCTCAATTATGAGCAGCAGGTGGTTCAACCCAGATTTAATCCTGCACCCGCTGAATACTTCGCATCTGTAGATGTTCAGCTTAGTACTCTGACCAGTGGAGCAACCATCTATTATACTCTTGATGGCAGTGATCCGGATGAAACTTCAACCGAATACACCGCTGCCATTACCCTCACGGATACCACAACGGTTAAGGCGATCGCTTATGCTACCGATCTCAAACCCAGTCCGCTGGCAATCGGTACGTTTATCGTAACTCCCGTTAGTCCGCCGACCTTTGAACCTTCTCCGGTACCCAAATATCAGCCACCGCTGGAAGTTTCCATCACGGCTGTACCTGAAGGGTCCGTAATCCGTTATTCGGATGATGGTGGAGCACCCACGACCCTTTATACCGGTCCGATAGTGCTTAATCAGACAACCACTCTTAAGGCTCAGGCTTATAATGCTGACTTTACTTTTGCGACAGAGATCGTAGAGGTTACCTATACCATCGTTCCTCCTACCGGAACCGCTGGTACCGGACCTGGTGGTGTCGGATTCAGGGATCTTTCCAGAACCGGACAACCCGAAGTTTCCCTCTGGCTTAAGCCTGAATCCATTACAGGCGTTGCCGACGGCGGCTCCGTGACCGAATGGCCCGACGCTTCCGGAAACGGAAACGACGGATACAATACCTGGACCGATGGAGGTGATAATGGGATTGACAACTCAATTGAGAGTCAGAAGCAACCTCCGGTATTTATGGAGAATGCCCTTAATGGAATGCCCGTCCTTAACTTCGGTGAAGCAACCGGCGACCGGACCAGAGGAACCATCCTGGTCGACGATGCCGACAACCTCGACGGTGGTGAAGGTATTTCCATCTTTATGGTAATTAAGCGAAATGAGCTTCTGGGCGACTTCGCAGCCTTTATGCAGAAACGTAACCTTTCAGGCAGTGATCCGACCAAACAGGCGTATGTACTGGAAATGAACGGCGGATCCAACCCGAATGAAATGCAGTGGGTTATCGCCCGCGATATATTCGCGAGAAACGATTCCGTTATCGATGACCAAAGGTATTACCTGTTTAATGTCGGACTCAACGGTACCGAAGGACTCGCGTATTTCATTACCAACGGCTTCGTTGATGCTACGGTGGCTTATGATAAAACTATTCAGGCTACTGAAACTCCGGTCCTTATCGGCGGATTCCAGGCAATGAACATTGCCGAGGTAATCGCATACAATTCAACGGTGAACGTTGCACAAACACTCATCGTACACGAATACCTGGCAGCCAAATACGGACTCAACCTTACCGATGGAACCGGATCCACCAATATGTTTACCAACCCGGATTATTCTTATGATCTTATTGGCGTAGGTAAAGCCGCAAACATTACCGGTGAAGGTGAAGATGAGCACCTGCACTCAACCGCCGGAGCTCTCGAGCTTCTTGCTTCCGGATTCGGTGCAGAAGGTGATTTCATCTTTGCAGGACACAACGGTATGCCAACAACCGAAGGCGGCAATAAGGTTTGGGACAGAATGTGGTATGTTCAGACTGCCGGCACTGGCGGTGATGTAGATATGATCTTCGACTTCGAGAAAGCCGGACTCACACTCACCTCAGCTAACGGTTATGTTCTCGGATACAGGGATACCGAAGATGGTACATGGACCGATCTTGGTATCACTCCGGTAAAAGACGGGAACAAACTGGTATTCACCGTTACAGGTATCCAGGATGGTTACTATGCAGTCGGACAAGGTCTGCCTGTAGGTATCGATAATTTGAATGCTGACGAAAACAATGCATTCAGTGTTTATCCGAATCCTTCCAGTGGAATGATCACCGTAGCTTTCAGCAATGATAAAGGAAGTGATGTGAGCATCCATATTTATGATCTGTCCGGAAGACTGGCTAGATCTGTAAGCGACACGAAATCTGTACACTCATTCTCCCGTGATCTCGATATCCGTGACCTTGAACAAGGGATCTATACTATCGAAGTAAGACAGGGTGAACACAAGATGTATCAGAGACTTGTTGTGAAGTAATACCCTCTATCTATGGGAAAAGGGAGGCGACTGCCTCCCTTTTTTCTTTATTGATTTTCCAATTCCCACCGGGACTGACATACTTTTTCCAAACTATTACCGTAAAAAAGGTTTTTACTATCTTTCGGAATGCCCGCAGAGGCAATCCATAAACTGAAGGGCTATGAAAAAAATTCAATATAAAAAGCTGATATTTCCATTGATAGGACTCGCTGCATTTATCTGGTTTATTATTCGTGTTATTCCAAAACCATCCAGAGCAGCCTATCCCTGTCAGCGTGCTGCATTCCCCATCGCAGCAGGGTTTATTATCTGGCTTACGGGACTTCTCGCTTCTGCCCCGGTATTTATCCGATTAAGAAAATCAAACGTATTGAAAAGAAAATACCTTGTGCCGGCATTTGTTCTGGGAGGGATGTTTTTTACCTTCACTTTTCTTCCTCAGGATTCCATTCTTGCCGATACAGAGGAAACCACTGCCAAATTTATTCCACCGGAAGATCCCAATGAAGTATCGGGCACTGGCAGAGGAATTAATCCCGGAAGGGTAACCTGGGTTTTTAATCCTGATGCAGTTATTTACGATGGATACAATGGTAAATTCTGGGAAGAGGATAAGGTAGATCAGGAAGCCCTGGATGCCATGTTCACCCGCTCTCTTACCATGCTCACAGGCTATGAAGATCCTGAAGAGGCATGGGAGGCCCTGTTTATTCATTTCAACCAAAAAAGAGGGAAAGGTACAGTCGGATATGAGGCTGGAGAAAAGATAGCCATCAAAATCAATATGAATACCGCAAATAGTCATACCGACAGCGACGCCTATTCCAATACCTCTCCCCATGCAGTATTATCCCTAACCCGCCAGCTGGTTTATCATGCCGGGGTTCCGGAAGAAGCAATCACCTATTTCGACCGAAGCCGGCCGGTTACCAACTATGTATACAACTATGTGAAAGCCGAATTTCCAGGAGTAAAATTTATGGATCAGATCGGAGGAGACGGCCGACTGAAATTTCAGACCGATTCCACTGCAAGGATATTCTGGAGTCAGCCCCTTACCCTTGAAGTGGGTGGCGGACACGATACATACCTGCCCAAAACCGTGAGTGAGGCAGATTATATTATTAACCTTGGAAACCTGAAAGGACACGATCTTGCAGGGATAAGCATATGTGCAAAAAATCACGTCGGAACCCTTATCGCCACTAACCCCGACAATACCAACCTGTCAAGTCCCCGGGCAGCAGGGATCCATCCTTATATTGCAGTCCACGACTTTGCCTACTGGGATCTGGATCAACGGGATTATGCCACCTATAATACCCTTGTGGATATGATGGGACACAAGGATCTGGGAGAGAAGACCCTTCTTTTTGTGATCGACGGACTCTTCGGAACCCAAACCCAGCATGCCATCGTGAATAACACCCAGGTTTGGTTTTCCGACCCATTCAATATTGATTTTACCAGCAGCGTGTTTATGTCGCAGGACGGAGTTGCACTGGAGTCAGTGGCACTCGATTTCATGCGGAATGAAAACAGCCTGAATCACGTAAACGGAACAGTAGATAATTACCTGCATGAAGCAGCCATGGCTAACGATCCCCCCTCCGGTGTTTTTTACGATCCTGAAAATGACGGGGTCCGACTGGAAAGTCTGGGTGCCCATGAACACTGGAATCATGAAGACAGTCGCAAATATACGGTAAACCTTGGCACCGGAAACGGCATTGAGCTGGTATCGTACCGCTACGGCCAACACCCGGTTGAGACTCCCGTATCCCTGGTAGCTCAAGCTTATGAGGATACACTGATAAGGCTTACCTGGTCGGACCTTTCAGACAATGAAACTTCTTTTGAGATTGAAAGAAGTGATCAGATCAGCGATGGATTTTACTCTCTGGCAAGTGCCGGGACAGACCGGGTCTACTTCGACGACAGGGATTTTAGCACCGATGCAACAGTACATTACCGTATAAGGGCCTATGGCCCGAATGGCTATTCTGATTACTCGGACACCGTAAGTATTGTCTTTTCAACTGTAGGGTTGGATGATCCCGCCGGAAGTAAGCTTAAGGTGTATCCCAATCCTGCCACTCAGTATTTAATGATTGAATCGGATGAGTACGAAAAGGTTTACCTGACCGATTTACAGGGTAGAATCCTTCTCCGGCGAAGCATCTCCTCCCCTCTTGTCCGGATCGAAATCCCGGAATTTTTTCCGGGAAATTATATACTTGTTTTTGAAAAGGGATCAGAAAGGGTAATAAGGCAGATTCTCATACAGTAAAGTAGAGTTAATCCATTGGGAATTAATGCTCCTCCGGGTTTGGATATTCGAAGGCTCCAAACTATCTTCGTTATTCAAAAAACCCAATTTATGATCACCCGGATAATTCTGATATGCCTGCTTCTGGGCTGCATTCTGAATGCATGCGAAGAAAACAGGGACTTTATTATTGAACAATACCCCTTCGAACCCGGTGTGGTCAGAACCTATGAAAGAAAAGTAAGCCTTACCGGTGATACGGTACTTAACCATTCGGAAATCTTTTCACTTGAGCTGTCCGGTACCCGGGTCCTTGAAAATGGCACGGTACTTTCGGTAATGAAATATACCTCCGAAAGGGATACAGGATATGAATATTATCTGAACAACGATACCGCCCTTCTCGATTATGGCCATCAATATATGGCTTCACCCCTGCCGCAAAAGAAAGCTTTTGCATCAAGGCTCACCGGCGCTTTCCCGGGTTTATCCCTTAATCCGGAGCTGCCCGGTGAGATATTCTATTCAGCCCCCCTGAAAGTATACTCCTATCCGTTAAAAGAGGGCCAATCATGGCAGGTTAACCCTAAACAGAATGACCCTTTTATGCTTTCCAAGAAAGTAATCGGCAAAAGTATGGTGATAACCCCTGCGGGCAGCTTTCAGGCTTTGCTGATTGATTATGAGTATTCAGGCTTACTCTCAGAAGGCGTTGAAGTAAAGGAATACCTCTCCTCTGCCGGTTTACTGAAAAGAGTGAGCGTAATGAATAACCTTCAGTTCACCGATCCTGAAGGAAATCCTGACTACAATAAACAAATCACACTTACTGAGGTTATTACCCTGGTATCTGTTAGATTAGAATAAGGCTTGAAAATTTTTAAAAACACAAGGCTTTTTTCACCGGGCTTTGCCCTGTTGCTGATTCTGCTCTTCGGTATCCCTCGTTTTATACTGGTCCTGGGGGTCGGTTCCGGAGGGGGTTACCGCTGGGTGTCAATTCTTTTTGTACTGATGATCCTCTTTCCTTTTGTCATGATGGACAGGGAACAAAGAAAACTTTCGGGCATCAGGAAGTTTCAAAACAGAAGCTGGCTTTTTTACAGCCTGGTACTTGGACTCTCGCTGGCTTTCATTACCTGGGGACTGGGACAATGGCTGTATGGGAATAGCGATAATAACTGGTTTTTCTATATATCCCAAACCTACAATCTGCCTCCAAACCTGGAAACGGCCGGGAGACTTCAGTTTTTCCTGATCTATTCCCTTATCGGAATCAGTTTTAGTCCCCTGGGAGAAGAATTCCTGTACCGTGGCGTAATTCACCAGGGTTTTGTGAAAAAATTCGGCGAGACCCGGGCTTCAATGTATGATAGTCTGGCCTTTGCCCTTACTCACCTTGCTCATTTCGGAATAATCTGGACAGGCAGTGGATGGGAATTTCGTTTTCTGCCTGCACTGGCCTGGTTCATGATGATGTATACTTCAGCCAGAATATTTTTTCTCTCCAGGGTTTATACCGGAAGTATCTGGGGAGCGGTAATCGCACATGCAGGATTTAACCTGGGGATGACTTTCTGTATCTTTTTTCTTTTACGATAAAGAGAAAGTTGTATTTTTATCTTAGAAGGAAGTACTCTCACACCAAAACATATCGACCCATGCCCATAGAAATTCAGGTGAACATGGATGAAAAGATCATCCATGAAAAATACCACGGTAAAATTAGTCTGGACGAGATCGTATCTACCAAGAAGAAACTACTGGAGAATCCGCCTCCTGAAAAGCTTTCCCTAATCATTGATGTAGGAAATGCAGAGCTGGAGCTTACCCATGATGATCTGGAGGATCTGGCAGGCTTTTTTCTTCAGTATAAAGAATTTATAGAAGGAACCCGGCTGGCATTTGTTACTGATGAACCCAATTCAGCAGCGATCACCTATTTGTACGAACTTATCGTCAAAGAGGAGGAACTCGGATTTGAAACAGAGACCTTTTCTTCGGAAAAAAATGCCCGGAACTGGATTATCGGGAAGTAACAAAGAAGTTGAAGGCTATTTTTTTTACATTTACAAACCTAAATCCTAAAGCTAACTACGCCTTGAAATTGCAAATCACTTTCTCCCCCGGGAAGGTTCTCTGGATGGTACCTGTATTGTTTACCCTGCTATATCTCATGCAGGTTTTTTTAAATCATTATTACTTCCGCACTTATGCATATGATTATGCATTGATGAATCAGGCAGTATGGGACTTTGCACATTTTCGTACCAACCAGAACACAATATTTGTTCCGCCTTTGAATACTTTTTTCCAGGATCACATTGCCTTTACCCTCATTTTTATATTGCTCCTCTTCTGGCTTCTTAATCCTGTCACCGGTACGTTTACCCTTCTGATCATCCAGGTTTTGTTTATTACTCTCGGCGGATTAGGTGTGTACAAATACATCGAAATCCTGAGTAAAAATAAATGGATACCGGTTCTGGCCATGGTTCATTACTTCTTCCTTCAGGGTCATTTTGCCACACTCTCTGCAGATTACCATGATGTGGTTCTGGGATCGGCAATGGTACCATGGTTTATGTATTTCTTTGCTAAAAAGAGATTCATCCCTGCCATACTTGTGTTTATTTTTTCGATCACTTCGAAAGAAAATGTCCCCATCTGGCTGGTTTTTGTAACTGTATTCTTAATCAATAGTTCGTTAAACTTTATTATATCGCTCATTATCAACAGTTTAAAAAGCTCGGTAAATAATAGATATAATATTAATAATCAACGTTTTACGGTTTTTCAAAATACCATTTTCTAAAAGTTTAACGAACTATTGCTTAATCATTCAGAACAGGGACAGGAGATCTGTATTATATGGTGGTGGATTGATAAGTTTTGCTGTTGTATATTTTATATTCACCTATTGGTATCTGGTTCCCTATTTTGAGGATCCCGACCGGCCTCACTGGACATTCAGGTATTATTTCTTTGGCGATTCCCCTTCAGAAGTCATTAAATATTTCATCACTCACCCCCTGGATACCTTTACCAGGCTTTTCTATAATCATACCGGGCATGAATTGGGGGCAAATGTAAAACTGGAGTATTATATTTATTTTCTGATTTGGGGAGGATGGATACTCTTTCGCAAGCCTGTGGTCCTGCTGCTCTTCCTTCCCCTGATAGCACAAAAAATGCTCATGGATCCGGTCTCAAGATGGCATTTAGGGGCCTATCATTCGGTAGAAATCGAATCGATACTCTCAATAGGAGTGTTTTTCGTAATTTCCAGGCTTAAAAAACCAAAAGTAAAAATTCCCATTGCCTTAACCATTACTGTCCTGAGTCTTGCCGCCAGTATTCACCTCCTAAACCACCGTTACACATACTGGCATCATGAGATCAAGGAAAATCCCTTCTCAAGGAAAATGTATCAAACCCATTTCAATATCAAGGAAATTAATGATGCACTCAGGCAGATACCTGATGAGGCCGCGATTGTCTCAACCAGCAATGTAGCCCCACACCTGGCATATCGAAAAGATATTCATATTTTCCCTCACATCAGAAATGCAGAATACATGGTACTGCTCGAGGATGGAAATCCCTATCCGCTTAAAATGGAAGAATATTTGAGATTAAAAGAGGATTACCTGAAGGATAAAAACTGGGAGCTTGTATATTCGAATGATCAGCTTTATATCCTGAAGAAGATTGAATCCTGAAAAAGAGATCCTGTTTCTTAATTTTCCTGTATTGTCCTTTGTTTTTTAGCTAAAGGTTTACAGGTAGAATTAGATAAGGGTTTGTTTTTCTGCATGTTTAAGGCAAATACCCGGTTTACCCCGGTAAACAATTTTTAAACCCATCGTGCCTGAGAATTGTTACCCATTTAATAATCAACAAAAACCTAAATAAAATGAAAATAATCTCACTGGAACAGGTTGAAAAGCAAAAAGTAAATATGGACGGAGCCGAAAAGGCCTGGAAACAAATGCCTATCTCCAGCAAGGACGGTGCACCGGTGTATTCATACAGAGTATTTACGGTTGAACCGGGTGGGTTCACTCCTTATCACCAGCATCCTTATGAGCACATGAACTATATTATTGAAGGTGAAGGTGCGCTGGTAAATGAAAAAGGGGAAGAAACACCCCTGAAAGCCGGGGATTTTGCCCTGGTAAACC
>CAZNFR010000044.1:0-28402 GCA_964572225.1 uncultured Bacteroidaceae bacterium | reverse complement strand
TTTTACCCCCCGAAAATTTGGTAATACTTCGAACATTTCTGTTTTCTAACTTTCTACGTGCCATAGCTTTATAAAATATTAATGCCGTTATTAATAACGGCATTAATAACGGCAATTCCAATTGTTTTTATAAACACCCGGGATTTCATTCCAGACCGTTGATTCCTATGACCCCTTCCGTTCGATACACACAAAACCGGGCAAACAATTCCTCGCTGTACCAATTGTGCTTTCGGGTAAGGCTTATGGCCTTCAGATGTTCGGTACTCTGATAAGCAAATTTTTTCACAGAATCCAGGTCTTTCCAAATGCTAAATGTGGCCATCTGTGTGAGAGGCACTTCGCCAAATCCCTTGGACCAAAATAATCCCTCGGCATTCCGCAGGGGTCGTTCTGCCACCGGGACGAATCTCCAAAACCGAAATAACCGGGAAGTCTTTACACTTGCCCGGGTGAGTATAGCTATGGGCTTCTGCTCCTTTTCATTGATGGGAACAGCCTGGAATGGCACTTTTCCTGACCACCTTCCATGGGACGAAATATTTTTCATGAAGAAAACCACCGGACCCGAAGTTTTCTCCCCGAAAAGAACAGAAAGGGGCGAATCCTTGAGAAACTTTTGTACATAATCCTCACTCTCCCATACCTGAAGCAACCCGTAAACAGACCAGTCCGGAAACATACTGAACCCAATTCCCCTGCCGCTTCCCATGAGCTTGTAAAAGGTCATTCCCTCCACATTCTGCAAAAAGGGATGGGCATTCCTCATCATCTTCAAAGCCCAGAATCTTTTTCTAAATGAGGGGTAGCGTAAAAGGGTAAAGGTGGTTACCTGTTTTGTAATCCCTGAATTCATATCCCAGAAACATTCCGGAAAGACTTTTGTTCTAAATTACATAATTTCAGTCATATAAATATGATATTCCTTCTGCAAAAATGCCTTACAGGAATCGATTATATAATTGACTAAAAATAGAGTGTGACCGTTGTTCCTTTTCCTTCCTCCGACTCCAGCCGGATATCCCCCTTGTGCATTCGCATGATCTGATGACAGAGGTTCAGTCCTATCCCCGATCCTTTCGGCTTGGTTGTAAAGAAGGGTACAAAGACCTCCTCCCTGAATTTTTCCGGGATGCCGGGCCCGTTGTCCTTTACCCTGATAACGGTCCTGCCATGAGGCAGATGCCGGGCAGAAAGCTCTATCACTCCATTATCCTGACCCTCAAGGGCGTCAAGGGCGTTTTTTACCAGATTGATCAACACCTGCTCCACCAATCCACAGTCGGCCTTTAAATTCTTGACCTGTCGAATGCTCACTCGAATCTCCGTCCTCTTATCCTGCAATTGCTCGCTAAAAAGTATCCTTACGCCTTCCAGTAAGGTTTGGATTTTGCAAACCGTAAGATTCAGCCCGGGGAGATGGGTAATCTTCCGGTACTTATCAATAAATCCGGCAAGTCCGCGACTTCTCTCCTCGATGATGGCAGTACTTTGAACCGCTTTTGAGATTTCCTTCTCCGACAAGCTTTTCCCTGTTTCCAGGTTTTTTCGGATGGCCAGGGTAAGGGTCGTGATGGGAGTAATGGAATTCATGATCTCATGGGTAATGACCCGGATCAGTTTCTTCCAGGAACGGATCTCCTGTTCTTCCATCTCTGTGCGGATATCATGGAAGGTATATATACTGTGCTCACGCTCCCGGTCCTTG
Organism: uncultured Bacteroidaceae bacterium; assembly: GCA_964572225.1. GTDB lineage: Bacteria > Bacteroidota > Bacteroidia > Bacteroidales > CAZNFR01. Next base: position 26,694 of record CAZNFR010000044.1, on the reverse strand, counting down.
ATCCGCGTAAGGCGTACGGTCAATAAAAACAATCGGTCATCCACCCGGAATTTTTCAGTCAGGTTTTCACCGGGTGAAAGGTCGGCGAGTTTTGTCCCCAAATGATTGTGATACTGGTCCAGTTCCCTGATATTATCTACTTTTTGGACTGCAAGATACCTGCAGACCGACCGGTTCATCATTACCACTCCTCCATCCTGGTTTGCTATGATCAATCCGGTATCAATATTATTCACCACATTCTCCAGGTACCGGGCCTGGATCTCCTGCTCTATTCTGGCTTCTTTGAGTTGTTCCATTATGCCGTGCAGCCCCGAACGAAATCCCCTGAAATTTTTCTCCACATATTCGGACGACCAGGCCAGGCTGGGGTCATTCTCACTCAGGTAATCGAAATACATTCCAATTACCCGGTTGGTACGGTTAAGATAATAAACCATGTTTGCTTCGGTAGCCAATAAGAATATCCCGAAAAGGGCTGCGGTGGAATACTGCCCTGTGATGAAAAGAAAATAAACCATTCCCAGGGCAAAGCCCGAAAGCAAAACCACGTAAACAATCAGCCTGAGATAGAATCGGTTATAGCCCATATTTTTTGATCTTCGCGTACAGGGTGGTTCTGGAAATATCAAGCTCATCTGCTGCTTTGGATAAATTTCCGGCGCTGCGTCGAATGGCCCTGGCAATGGTGTTTTTCTCCACCTCCTCAAGTTTTAAACCTGAGCCCTTCTCCCCCTGAACAGCCGTTCCTGAATACAATTGCAGGTCCTCGGGCCTGAGCGAATGGCTGTCACTTAGGATAACCGCCTTCTCAATACAGTGCCGGAGTTCCCGGATATTTCCCGGCCAGGGATAAGACCTCAGCCTTTCCATACTTCTCCCGGTAAAACTTAATCCTGCTTTCCCGTATTTCAATGAATATTCCTCCAGAAAAGCCTCCGAGAGTTCAGGAATATCCTCCACCCGTTCTCTCAGAGGAGGAAGCTCAAGAGTGATGGTATTTAAACGGTAATAGAGGTCTTCACGAAATGTGTTCTCCCGGATCATAACAGGAAGCGGCTTGTTGGTGGCAGTAATCAGACGGATATCTACCGGAACGGCCTGGGACGAACCTACACGGATAATCTCCTTTTTCTGTATGGCTGTAAGCAGTTTCGCCTGAAGAGCAAGCGAGAGATTCCCGATTTCATCGAGAAAAAGTGTGCCCCCATCGGCAATCTCAAAACGTCCCGGCCGGTCCTCCTTTGCGTCTGTAAAAGAACCTCTGATATGCCCGAACATCTCACTCTCAAACAGGGTTGCCGCAAGTGCTGCAACATCGACGGGGATGAATACTTTTCCCGACCGGGAGGAATGACGATGGATCTCCCTTGCCAACAATTCCTTTCCCGTTCCATTCTCCCCGAGGATCAATACATTGGCATCCGTTACCGCTACCTTCTCCACCGTTTTCAGGATTTTTTTCATGACCGGCGAGGATCCCCCAACCATCCTGTATCCCGAATCCACCTCACGAAAGTAATGCTCCTGCCTTTCTTTGAGCTGACTTACTTCCTCTTTTGATTTCCAGAGCTCACAGGCATTCTTTAGGGTAACCATCAGCTTCTCCGGATCCCAGGGCTTGGAAATAAAATCATATGCCCCTTCCTTGATGGCCCTCACAGCCAGCTCGAAATCTCCGTAAGCCGTAATCATGATCACCTGGGCGTTCTTATCTTCCTTCCGGATCTCTCTCAGCCAATGCAGCCCCTCCTCTCCGGAAAACTCTCCCGACCGGAAATTCATGTCCAGCATAATCGCATGGTAAGGAGTCTGCTTCATTTCCGGAATCATACCTGCAGGATCAGTGAGTGTGGTAACCCTTGCAAACTCCTCCTTCAACAGAATCTGAAGAGAATCCGCTATGGCAGGCTCATCGTCAACAATTAAAATATTTCCCTGGTACATGGTTTTCTTCCTCCTCCCCGCAAAATAAGAAATTATGTTCAGAATTGATACAGGAACTGTTCATATCCTGAACAGCGGACTGTCCCAATTGTAACTGCGTAATAGTTGTATATACCTGATATTATATAACTTGCATCATTTGGCCCTGGGTTTGCATCCTGATTCCAAGTCATTAAAAAACCGATCATGTTTAAAAGCTATTTCAAACTATCTCTCAGGAACCTTATCCGTAACCGTTTTCATACACTTACCAACATAACCGGCCTGGGCCTGGGATTTGCCATTGGGATACTAATTTTCCTCTTTATTCAACATGAGCTTTCCTACAATAAGTACCCGGCTAAGCAGGAATTGAAATACCGGCTCAATTACCGGTTTATTGAGGCTGATGGGACCTCTCAACATGCGGCGTTTGTGCCTGATGAACTGGCGGAAATTTTCAGAAATGATATTCCGCAGATAACGAAAATCGCTGCTTATCGGGATACCCGCGCCATGATCGGATACAAGAATCAGAAATACCAGCTCAAACTGGCTTTTGCCGAGCCCGATTTCCTCGAATTGTTCAGTCTGGACTTTCTGGCCGGCGATCGCGGAACCGCTTTTGACAATCCCCAAAGTACGGTAATTTCCAGAAGCACCGCCGATAAGATATTCGGAACCCGGGGAAAAGGCTACGAAGAACTCATTGGAACCACCCTGACTTTTCCGCATCCGGATGTGAAATTGTATCTGATTACCGGAGTATTCGAGGATGTTCCGAACAACTCCACACTCAGATACGATCTTATTGCGCCATGGATCAATGCCATGGACTACCCCAGAAGCAATAACTCCTTTGGCGCCAATCATGTGTACTTTGAGTTGCAGGACAAAAACCAGATTGATGAAGTGGAGGAATCGGCCAATAAGCTGGTGGAAAGCAACTGGGGCGAGGGTATTGCCGAGGCAGTCAAATTCGGGATGCTTCAGGATAGCGAAGATAATTTTCAATTTTATGCCGTTCCGATTGCAGATATCTATCTTAAATCGGAAAACCAATGGGGATATGACCGGAAAGGCAACCTCAACCGTTTGTATATCCTGGCCAGCATTGGGATACTAATCCTTTTGATCGCCTGCATCAACTATATTATGTTAAACATAGGGCAGTCCATTAACCGGATGAAAAGCATGGGACTGATGAACATCGTCGGAGCCAGGAAAAGCCAGATCGTCAGACTCTTCCTCACCGAGGTCCTGATGGTGACCACCCTTTCCATGTTTCTTGGAGTAGTCCTTTCAGAACAGCTTCTGCCCCTTTTTAACCGGCTCTCACAAGAGGAAATTGAGTTCACCCTTTATCATTCCTGGACCAACCTGGCTTTTCTTGCCGGGATCCTGCTGCTTATTGTCGTCCTTACCAGCTCCTACGTCACTTATTCGCTTTACCGGATCAATCATCCCCTTGCCTTTGTGAGGGGAGAGACAAAACTGGTGGATAAGTCGCGTTTTGCCCGGGTTTTTGTGTCCCTTCAATACCTTATCACCATTACTCTGATGATCTCCGGGATCATGATCGCAAAACAACTGAATTTCCTGAGAGAAAGGCCGGTGGGATTTGAAGAAAAGGACGTCCTGGTCCTTCACACCGATTTTGAGTATAACAAAATCCAGATCCTGAAAGAACGATTCCGACAGCATCCTTCTGTGCTGAATGTTACCTCGGGTGACCGAAATTTTATGAGTGGGAGCAGTTCGAGCGGACTTAAAAACAAGGAAGGGGAGATCATTGATACCCGCTTCCTGAGGGTGGATCCGGAATATGTGAATGCCCTGAATCTTACACTGACAGAAGGACGTGACTTCATCAGAGGGAATAAAAATGATGAAAATCGGGGGATCATTGTAAATGAGACTTTTGTGAAACGATACAGGATCGAAGAACCGGCCGGTGAGCTGATCATCAATGATACCGATACCATGCAGATCCTGGGCGTAGTGAAGGATTTTCATTTTGATCCTTTGAGTCAGGATATCGCCCCTCTGATCCTTCATGTTTACCCGAGAAACAACATTTGGTATATTTTTGTCAGAACTGCTACGGGCAATATTCAGGAAACTCTTGATATCCTTAAAAAAGAATGGGAACAGGTAGTGCCAGAATACAGTTTTGACTATCAGTTCCTCAGCGGCATTCTGGATTCCCAATACGAAAACGAGGAACGCTGGAGCAAGGTCACGGTAATTGCGGCCGTCATTGCCATCCTTCTTTCCTGCCTCGGACTCCTGGGAATAAGTTCCCTGCTCGTTTCCAAAAGAGTGAAAGAGATCGGAATACGAAAGGTCAACGGAGCTACCATGATCAGCATTCTCCTGTTACTATACCGGGATATTCTGAAATGGGTGGTGATCGCTTTCCTGATCGCAAGCCCCCTGGCATGGTATATCCTTCAGCGATGGCTTCAGAATTTCGCTTATCGTGCCGAATTATCCTGGTGGATCTTCCTGGCCGCCGGTGGAGCAGCCACCCTTATCTCGGTGCTTACCATCAGCTGGCAATCCCTCCGGGCCGCAAGGATCAATCCGGTGGAATGTTTACGGTACGAATAATAATTTGCGCTTACTATTGCTTCTGAACGATCAATACGGAAGGTCCATTTATTGGAGATTCCAACAGTCCGGACTCCAGGGTTCCTTCCGATTCGAATGTTCCTCGTTGGGGATCGAACCAGCGGTAAACCGCACTTTCCGGGGCATCCTTAACGGGGGTTGCTCCTCCTTCGGGCAGATAAACAATCAATAGTTCTCCGGGCCTGGCAAGACAGAGATTGCCTCCGGCAAGTTCCGGGTGTTTTTCAATATCAGTGATATCAATACCTTCCAGGGCTTTTCCCACATAACCCACATAATTTGATCCCGGGAGTTCAATGGCTTCCTTCCAGGAAACGTTTGAATTAGCCCAGTCGGGCCATCCTTCTTCATCCGGAAACAACTTCCAGTTCCAGAGTCCGCCGGCACCGTAAACCACCCCCATGCTACCACCCGACAGCAATTGAGACCAGGCCTCATGACCCTGCCACCAACCTGCACCGTTGGTGGAATCTCTGATTCCTTCGTAGGTGGGCTCGCCGTTGGCAGCTGCTTTGGTGGGTTTGTTTTCATACATGAGCGCCACTTTATGAAGGATATGCTCACCACCATGTCCCGTCTGGCACCATTGGAAATCCAGCCAGTCAGAATCCTGATGGGTCCGGTTCATATGTGGCTCATACATACCCCCGAAATCGTCCATCCAATCCGGAACACGGTCATCGAAGGGCGAATAATGAAGTCCGGCAGGTTGTTCATAGGCATCCCATTTCTCCACTTCCTCCCCTCCTTCGGAAATTCCTTTGTTTCTTCCGTCACTATCTGCACCAATAAGCCACATGGCAGGTTCCGCACCATACCGGGCTACCAGGTAGCGGCAATACCGGGCATATTCGTCCGGATCCACATCCCATCCCAGAAGCTCTTTCCCTTTCCATCCGAAACCATGAAACACTGGTTGAAAAACCGGCACAATACCATGGCTTAACAGAATGTTTTGCAGGGAATCCAGGTAAAAGAAATAATCAGGATTGGGATGGTTGATATGACCCTCCTTCAAATCTTCGAAAGCAACGGCAAAACCCCCGGCTTCGGTCCGGCTGCGCGGGCCGTCCACTCCCCGGTCGGGCATGAGGCTCATCAGCAATGCCGTATTGAATCCCCGTGCTTCCCTGTTTTCAGCATAAACGGAAACAGACTCATAGGTCCCCCTCCAGGGCAGCGCCCAGGGAGTATCTCCGATCATAAGGAAAGAACTTCCATCGGCATGGATCACGTTTCTTTTTCCGGGCGACATTCTTAACAGTCCTTTTTTAATCAGAGGATTATCCCCTTTATAAGGGATTGCCTGTAGCTTGCCGGTTTTATTGTGAAGACCGGGATCCGACTCGTTTGAAGCATAGCTGGTCCAGGACCATTCACCCGAATCTACCGGACTGGCAAAGGTTACGGACCAGGTATTGCCCTGCTCCCAGTAGCCCGGACGTACGATGGTCCTGTCATCCGGGCCTTTAAATTCAACCCGGAAATCCACATCGGTGTATGGATTCCCGTAATCCCCTTCAGACTGAAATGTGATTTTGTTCTCTTTCCATTGTTCAATAACCGGTCCCCGGTCAGACGGGCCTGAGCAGGCTCCGGCCAAAAGACCCAGTAAGGGCAGGATATAAAGTAAGTGGGTTTTCATAGTTTGGTATTTTAGTTTTAATCAATCCAGAAGGAATAATAAATCAAGATTCAATTTTGTGATTTATTTTACTACATTCTTTCAATCAATTCATTTCTTAACCATCGAAAAGCCTCATTTTGGTTATAGTTTATCTCAGGTCTTAAAATCGCCTCAAGATCCCCTGCAAATTCAGGATTATTTTCTTTCTCTTGAATGTTCATCAGAAACTCTTTTCTACCCAATCAAGAATGTTAAAGTGCTCTTTGCAGTTTATCTCAAGCTTTATCCTCATTCTTATTTCTTCATACTCGGATGTAAAGCGATAAATTGCTTTTGCTCCATGCCCCTTGACTTGTGTGATTCTTTTCTCTTCAAAAAAGGTAATTACCTTACCAATTCTTTCCATAATGGGTTTTATTGGCCCAGGTACGATTTGGACCAGGTCAATGTCCTCCGAATAACGCGGGGCTGGACTAAGGTATAACTTATGAAGAGCAGTCCCTCCTCTAAAGGCCAAATTATTTCGTAAATACTCATCAGAAAAAATTTCTACCAGCGTCCTCGAGATAATTAAATCCTGTTCCACCTGTGATAGATTTTTCCACGGTGCATGCATTTGCCATCTGGCTATATTGGGCCTCGGAATCATGAGTCATACTGTAGATTTACATTAACATCCACTTTCCATTTATTATAAACAGCACCGGGTTTCTCTTTGATTCCCGGACTGATTAAAACGGGGAAAAATTTTCTTTTCTTTAGTTCAGAAAAAATTAATTCCTGGAATTCTAAATCCATATCCATTGATTCAAGTAAGAAACCTAATCTTTGCAGCGCACTTTTGTTCGGATACCACTCTAATAGTTCAATCAAATCATCTTTTTGTAATTCTTGTCCCAGCTCTTCAATTGCACCAAGAATTCGGTTTATTCCTCCTAATTTTGTCTGATAGTGTATTAAATCCACCATTGTTAATGCCGGACTGGAAATATTAAAGTTACCTGCATCTGATTTTTTGGTTAATATGTTTCCTTCCGGCCAATTACTGGAAGTAAAAAATCTAATATCTGTTGAATTCTTCTTTATATCATTAAGTTTAGGTTTTTCAGATATGATATAATCTCTTTGTACTTGCTGGTGACCTGCTCCATGCATTCTGGCGGCTGAAAACACACCCAGATAATATCTTTTTTCAAGAAACTTAAATAATTTATCGCAGTAAAGTTGAACCGGCAATGTTTTAGCCATGGAATACCTTGGAGGAATAATCAAATAAAATCCTTTTCTTAGATTAATTATCTCTCCTCTTCCTGTCAAGCGGCTAAGTTCACCTTGTATTGAAATATCTTTTTTTCCTGTTTGCTTGCGTATTTCATCCAGGGAAAATGAGTATTCTTCAAGGGATAAAAGTTTTTTTATATAATCGGCAATTCTCATCCTTAGTAATTATTCGAGTAATATAGTCTTTTTTAGGTTATACCTCAAATTATTTCTAAAACTTCATTTTTAACCAAGCTAAACCCTTGCATCCTCAAAGATAAAATATATCTTCGTGTCATCTTTTAATAAAACGTGTCACTTCTATGAAAAAGCTTTTACTCTCCCTGGCTCTGGCCACTGCAGTATGCCAGATGACATTCAGCCAGTCCATTCTCGACGATACCCTCAGCATTGATGAGGTGGTGGTAACGGGTACCAAAATCGAGGTGGCCCGGAAAAACGTCCCTCTTACGGTTTCGCTTATTCCCCGGGAGACCCTGGAGCAGACTACAGAATCTGCCTTACTGCCTGTCCTTTCAGAAGAAATACCCGGACTTTTTATCACCGAACGCGGAATTACCGGTTTCGGTGTTGCCAATGGAGCTGCGGGACAAATGAATATGCGGGGACTGGGGGGGAGTCCGACAACCCAGGTATTGATCCTCATCGATGGGCATCCCCAGTTTATGGGTCTTATGGGTCATCACCTTCCCGATGCCTATGTGAGTTCTGATGCCGAAAGGGTTGAAGTGATCCGGGGTCCGGCCTCTTTCCTCTACGGTTCCAATGCCTTTGGGGGAGTGATCAACATCATCACCAAAAAACAGAAGCAAGACGGGATTCAGGCCAATGGCCGGGTTCAGTACGGATCCTTTAACACCCAGAAATACATGGGAAGCCTGGGCTACAAAAAGGATAAATTCAGCGTTTTTGCTTCCTTCAATCATGACCGCACCGACGGACACCGCGATACTTCCGATTTTAAGATCAGCAATGGATATGTAAAAGCTGATTATCGCTTCAATGAGCGTTTCAACCTTTTTGTGGATTTCAGCCTGGCCGACTACGAGACTTCCGACCCGGGAATGACCGGAACCACAGCAGGAGAAAGAATTGATATTCTCAGGGGGAAGACTTCCCTCTCTCTTGAAAATAAAACCGGGTTGCTTGAAGGGGCCCTCAAACTCTATCATAATTTCGGAGTTCACGATATAACCGATGGATGGCATTCGGACGATGTGATGAGCGGCCTGATGATCTACCAGGGAATCAAAGTGCTTCCGGGAAATACCTTTACCTTAGGACTAGACTATATGAACTACGGAGGGAAAGGAAGCCCTATTGTCACGGTGCTCCGCAACGACGATGGATCGGTGATCATGCCTCCGACCTTTCAGCCTTCACCTGTGAACGATAAATGGATTGATATGCAGCATACCGGAGTGTATGTAACCACACAACAGCAGGTTTTGCAGCAATTGGTGCTTAACGCCGGACTCCGGTACGAGCTCAACGACACCTACGGCAATGAATGGATCCCTCATCTCGGGGTCTCCTGGAACCCGGGTCAGTCCACCACTTTGAAAGCCTCGGCTTCCAAAGGCTACCGCCCGCCTTCACTCAGGGAACTGTACCTGTTTCCCCCGGCCAACAGCGGACTCGAACCCGAGAGGATGATCAATTATGAGCTGGGATGGACGCAATACTGGTTAAACGGGAGTTTGAAAACCGAACTTACCACGTTTATGAGCGACGGGGAAAATCTTATCGTCCTGGTTCCGCCTGCCGCACCCCCACCGCCGATTTATCGCAACAGCGGGGATTTCAACAACAAGGGTGTCGAGTTTATGATGAACTACCGTTCCGCTTCCGGTTTCCGCCTGAACGCCAATTATACCTATATTCATATGGAGAATGCCCTTCCCGGAACCCCCGGACATAACCTTTTTGTTTCCCCGGTTTATCAGACCGGAAAGTGGAATTTCAGACTGAAACTTCAGGGCATTTTCGACTTGTATAACTCCACCGGCCAAAACGTGGAGGTGATCGAAGAAGATTACCAGCTACTCGGTGTCCGCGTAGGATACCAGGCCAGCTCCTTCCTGAATGTTTTCCTCGCCGGGAACAACCTGCTCGACCAGCAGTATCAGATCAACTTCGGATATCCCATGCCCGGAATCAATTTTATGGGCGGGATCAGCCTCCGGTTTCAAACTCAATAATCGATTTGTATCATGATAAGAAACCTCATTGGAATTCTCCTGGCACTCCTGCTTTTCCAACCGGTATCTTCCCATTTCAAGGCCCGGTACCACGTAATTGTGGATATGGACGGGGGTGCAGACGACCTCCGCGCCCTTTGCATGATGCTGGCCTCACCGGAAATTGAGGTTATGGCCGTAACCACTACAAACGGAACCCTGGGTGCAGGGGAAACCACTGCAAGGGTCACTGCCCTGCTGAAACAATTCGGGCACGAAGGGATCCCTGTTGGCACAAATAATGTCTCCCTGATTAACAGGAGCATAGAGCTCGAAGATATGCCGGTGGATATCGTTGCCCTCGGACCCCTGACCAACATCGCGGAGCTTGTAAGGCAAAATCCCCAGGCAATCGAAAAAATACGTCGTTTATATGTTTTTAAAGGTCTGAAGGGGCCTCAACCGGAACCGGATCCTGAGGGTACTATCGGGTTGCTTATTAAATCCGGACTCAGGGTGGATGAAGTCGGTCTCCCGCGTGACCTGGAACTGGATAGAAAAAAGCTCCTGAAAGCTCTCTCCGGTGGCATTACCCGATATTCCCTGGCCATTAGGGAACTTTATTCCGATCCCGATGCAGGCTTCATGGAAGAAGTGTCGGCCACCGAAGCCGGTAGCGATATTGTCCCTCTGTATATGCTTTATCCGGAAATCTTCGACCTTAAGGAAATAATCCAGGATTCATTGCACAGAGAGGCCACCGGCAGGGTAACGATGGACTATACCGCTTTGCTTGCAGAGGTCCTGGAAAGCGACCGTGAAGACAAGAGTATTATTTTCAGCAGCTTTCCGGTTGATGCAGGATTGTTTGAAGAAGACGTGGCTTCCATTGCCCCTGCATTGATCGACAAACACGGACTGAAAGAATGGAAGATCGTGGTGATCACCAACGAGTTTCATGAGCATCTGGGGATCTATTCCATCCTGGGTGCCAAGATGGGACTGCGGGCCCGGGAGTTCTTCCATGTTGGAATAGATGAGCTGGAAATCCTTAGCTTCGCCGGAAGCAATCCTCCGGTAAGTTGCCTGAACGACGGACTCCAGGTGAGTACCGGAGGAACCCTGGGTCATGGAACCATACACCTGGATCCCGGAATGACAGATCCCGGAGCCCGGTTCAGCTTTAAGGACCGGATAATTGAGGTGAGCGTTAAGGAGGCTGTCCTTGAGCAGATTAAAAAAGACGTGAGACACGGAATCCGTACCTACGGACTTGATTCACCCGAATACTGGCAATACATCCGCGAACTGGCCCTTACCTACTGGCTGGAACTGGACCGGTTTGAGATTTTCGAGATCAGAGAGATCGAAAGCTAATTAACCGGCAACAACTTCAGAATCATTCCCGGCCATTCCACGGCAACGTAGATAAATCCGTCGGGACTCATTTTTACGTTCCTCACCCGGCCGATATTCTCCAGCAGTTTCTCCTGTCCCGTGACCTTGTTTCCTGTTAACTCAACCCTTTCGAGGTATTTAAAGCTCAGGGATCCGATGAGGATATTGTTCTTCCATCCGGGGTACCGGTCGCTGTCAACGAAAGTCATTCCGCAGGGGGCAATGGAAGGGGTCCATTGTATCACCGGCTGTTCCATCCCCTCTTTTTCCGTAATATCGGTGAAGCGGGTTCCATTATAGTTAATTCCATAAGAGATCACAGGCCATCCGTAATTTTTTCCTGCTTCGATCAGGTTAAGTTCATCCCCTCCTTTCGGGCCGTGTTCGGTCTCCCAGATCTCACCTGTTTCGGGATGCATTGCCGTGCCTTGCGGATTTCTGTGACCGTAGGAAAAAATGGAAGGTCGGGCACCCGGGGTATTCACAAAGGGATTATCCTTGGGTATGGATCCATCGTCGTGGATCCGGTGCATCTTTCCGGCATCGTTTGCAAGGGTCTGCGGATTTTCATCCCGGTTGCCCCTGTCACCAATCCCAAACCAGAGGTAGCCTTCCTTATCAAATTCCAGCTTGCAGCCCCAGTGGTGAGCGCGACGTGAATCCGGGATTCCGTCGAAGATCTTTTCGCGGTCAACCAGCATATTCCCCTCGAGCCTTGCCCGCATAACCGATGTACACCCTTCGCGTGGATTATCGTCCGAAGGTTCGGAATAAGAAAAGTACAGCCATCCGTTATTCTCATAATCAGGATGCAGCCTTAGATCCATTAATCCCCCCTGTCCGTGGGCTAAAATGGGTGGCAGTCCGGTGATCACCTGAAGACGCTGGCCATTATAGCGGTACAAAATTCCGTCCCGTTCCGATATCAGAATATCCCCGTTTGGAAGAAACTCCATCCCCCAGGGAACATTCAAACCGGTAACCACGGTATCAATGATAAACTTCTGATTTTGAGATTCCACGATACGTTCAGAACCAAGTGCACCTTTTTCATCCAGCCTTTCCGGGGAAACTTCCTTACGGATATATAGGGCCAGATCTGTGATCTCTTCGTCCGTAAACGTAGCCTCAAAAGCCGGCATTCCCATATCTTCCCTTCCGAATTTAATGCTATTGAAGGCTGCCTCTTCAGTATCACCAAACATCCATTCTGCCCGGGAAAACTTTTCCAGATTGATCCCATGGCAACCCGCGCAATAGTTCAGATAGTTTTCTCGAACATCTTCATTGTTTTCCTCAAAGGATTTTGCACTGAAACTGCCAGTAATAAGGATAACCGCCAGCCCAAGAGGCAGTACACGAAGAAAAATCGTCAAAACCCTGTTCCCTGCTACAATTCTTTTCATAAGTCCTGATATTAATTCAGCTTCAATATGCGGAAAAAAAATGGAAATACCTATGTTCATGCCAGGTTAAGGACAAATCAAATTAAAGTTTGAAGGGGCTCAATCTTCAAACTCAGCATCCTCCGGGGATGAGAAAAATGAAATCTTACGGTAATAAAATCAAACAAATTGTAATTTAATTGCGGGAATAAGGATAAATCCGGGTTTAATTTATAGCTTTAGCAAAATTTTGATTTGAGAATCTGCGCTGTTTTGGATTGAAAACCTTACCTAAATTATTTTCTGCACCTTTTTTTGAATCTCAATTTTATGGACAGGCAAAATTGTGCCTGGTTTCTTAATGAATAACTATTTACAAACTCAATAACTGAAGCAAAGTTTATGAGCATGAAAGCATTCAACATAGGTGATCTGACCATACCCGTTCCCATTATTCAGGGAGGAATGGGTATTGGGATTTCCTTATCGGGACTGGCATCGGCCGTCGCCAATTTGGGGGGTGTCGGTGTAATTGCCTCCGTAGGCATCGGGTTTCTGGATGGGAAATCCGGACCTAATCTGAGAACAAGACATATAGAGGCTTTACGTGCTGAGATCCGCAGAGCCCGCGAACTTACCTCAGGCATCCTCGGGGTAAATATCATGTCGGTCCTTACCAACTTTTCCGATATGGTACGCACATCCATTCAGGAAGGGATCGATATTATTTTTTCAGGAGCCGGATTGCCCCTCGACCTCCCCTCCTATATCTCCAAAGGGGTCAGAACCAAACTGGTTCCTATCGTTTCTTCGGGACGCGCAGCTTCCGTCCTGATCCGGAAATGGAAACAAAACTATGATTACCTGCCTGATGCTTTTGTAGTGGAAGGGCCCAAAGCCGGAGGCCACCTCGGATTCAAGGAGGATGAACTTAATCAGGAAAGAAATTCCCTGGAGAACCTCCTGACCGAAGTCATCAAGGTGACGGAAACCGTGAAAGAGAAAAAGATCCCCGTCATCGCTGCAGGGGGGATCTTTACAGGAAAAGACATCCATCAGATCATGAAAAAGGGAGCAGCAGCCGTTCAGATGGGAACACGTTTTGTTGCCACCAAAGAATGCGATGCATCCCCGGAATTTAAAAATGCCCTGGTTAATGCCTCCGATGAGGATGTCCACATTATTAAAAGTCCCGTCGGAATGCCCGGTCGCGCCCTATACAATAATTTCCTTCTCGAAACCTCAGAAGGAAAAAAAAGACCCTCAAAATGCAAGTATAACTGCATTCGTTCCTGCGATCCGAAAACCACATCCTTTTGCATCGCAAATGCACTACTCTCCGCCTACCATGGAAAACTGGAAGATGGATTTGTTTTTACCGGATCCAATGCCGGACGCATCCGGGAAATCACTTCAGTAAAGGAATTGTTATCGGAGCTGCTGACTGAACACGAGGAGGCTGACAAGGAAGGTAAAGGACTGTAAGACTCAGTTACTGACCTTCATTCCAGGGGTTCATGTCCGAATTCCAGGTCTCAACCTTGATCTTGAGTGAACCATCTTTCTGCCTTTCCCAGACAGTGACATATTTCCCATGATCTTTGAAAGGTTCAGGCATTCCTTCCATGCCCATACTCATTTCGTATTCTCCGATCTCAACAAACAAATCTCCTCCCTGGATGATCTCCTTGATTGTGATATCGAAAGATTGAATCTTCATGGGTGAATTGGCCATTTCCTTTCCTGATTCCTCTATGGCCTGTATCCCCATCAGCATAGGCGAATAACTTGGCAATGAATATGCATCCTCGGTATACATGCCGAGAGTTGCATTGTAATCGCCTTTTTTCATGGCATCAATCATTTTGGAATTCATTTCCTCAATTTCTGCACGGACCTTCTTGACCGATTGCGAAAAACTGCTTGTAAAAGTGGAAAAGAGCAAGAGCAAAATAATCCCTGAGCTAAAGACTGTCTTTTTCATAGTAACGGGGTTCTTAGTGAATATTATAAGATTGGCTTAACTTCAATGCTTACCTTTAATTCATCTGTCTGTATTCCAGGGGTGTCATCCCGGTTTTACTTTTAAACATCCTGCTGAAATAATGAGGATAATTAAATCCAAGGGTATAGGCCACCCCGCTAACGGAATCCGATTCACTTAGCAAAAGGGTCTTCGCTTTCTCTACAATGAAATTATTAATCTGCTCCCTGGCTCCAAAGCCCGTTTCCTTTTTAAGAAGATCACTCAGATAATTTGCCGAAAGGTGAAACAGTTCGGAAAAATATTCGATCGAGGGTACTCCCTTATCCCGGAACATCCCATGCTCATAATACTCCTTAAGCAGGGACCGGAATTTACTTACAACATCGGAATGCTGGGCGGAACGGGTGTTGAACTGCCGCTCGTAATAACGTTTTGACAAATCCAGCAACAGCTCCAGGGATGATGATATGACCTTTTGACTGTGATTATCTATCCTTTCCGATACCTCATCCTTTATCAATTGGACCAGCTCTGTGATGGTCCGCTGCTCGGCATCCGACAAATGCAGGGCTTCGTATACATCATACTCAAAAAACCGATAACTGTCTATGGCCTTCCCCAGGGCAGTGTTTCGAATCAGATCGGGATGAAAAGACAGGATCCAACCCTGAATCTCATTTTTCTTTTGTGCATTGGTAACCGCCTGCACCTGATCGGGAGCTGTAAAATAGAGAACTCCCTCATCAAAATCGTAGGCATTACGCCCGTATTGTAGTCCGCAACTCTTATCCTTCATCCCAATGGAATAAAGAGGGCTGGAAATCCTGATCCCAACATGCTCCTCGGGAATTTCCAGCTCCGAAACATCAATAATGCTGATTAGAGGGTGACTGGGCTTTTCCATACCAATCAGCTCGTGCAGATGGCTCACGGACTTAATCTGTACTATATCTTCAGACATGATCTTTTAACAATTAAGAGTTACTTTAGTTGACTTGCCAGCATTCTGTCAAAAAATCGATCCCCAAACCATTTGCGCATGGTGATAGCCGGTTTGGCCATGTATCCTTTCACATAACGGGTTTTCGGTTTTTTATCCACTGCTGCCCGGGCTATCTCCTTTCCCAGAACATCGACATGAGTAAGCTGAGACGATCTGGATTCCAATCCTTTGATCACTTTGTTTACCGAATCCGCATAGGGTCCGCTGCCCGAAGTTTCCATTAGGTAATCAGACATGATATTTCCCCATTCGGTCTGAATTCCGCCCGGTTCCACCACTACTACATCGATCCCAAAGGGTTTTAACTCTATACGCAGACAGTCGCTCCAGCCTTCCAGAGAATGCTTGGTCGCATGATACCAGGCACCAAAGGGAGTATAAATTTTACCCCCCATGGAGGAAATGTTCACGATCCTTCCGGATTTGTTCTCCCTCATGCCCGGGATAACCAGCTGGGTAATCCTGGCCAGACCGAATATATTCACCTCAAATTGCCTTTTGGCTTCCTCAATGCTTACCTCTTCCACGGAACCGTAAGAACCGTAACCGGCGTTATTAATGAGAATATCTATCCTTCCCTCCTTCTCAAGAATGGTATTGACCGCATTTTCAATGGATTCATCATTGGTTAAATCCAGCGGGACAATGCCCATTCCTTTTTCTTCCAGATCCTTCATTCTGTCGGTGCGTCTGGCTGCTCCATAAACCCTGTATCCCTGATTGTGAAGGATTTGTGCTGCAGATTTTCCCATTCCCGAACTTGCTCCTGTGATTAATACAACTTTTTTCATGGTAATTATTTTTCTTTTTTTTAATTATTAATGAACTATTTAGGATATAAACATACGCTCTTTGCTTCAGGGATAACGACACAAAAAAAGGAAGGTTGAACACTTTTTACTGAAAGGGATTGAATTATTATTCCGGAGAAATCTATTTGCAGTATAAAACTCCAGGCTAAATGATTTTCTATAGTTGCTAAATTTATATAAATTTAGTAACTTTAGTTTCCAAATTATATAAAATATGGTATGGATTCCCAGATATTATGAAAAAGAATTCCCCAAAATGCTTGAAAAAGGGAAAGTACTGGTAATATACGGACCCAGGCAGGTGGGAAAAACAAGTTTGATCAATTACCTCCTTCCGGACGAATCCGGTGTATTTAAGGGAGATGGGATGGATAGTGTTCTGAATGAAGTCCTTGGATCCATGCAACTTGGAATTATTGAAAATGCTTTCAGAGGATATAAAACCCTATTCATCGATGAGGCACAGAAAATCAATAATATTGGGTTTGCTTTGAAATTGCTGATCGATCACAATTCTGAGATCAAAATCATTGCCAGTGGATCTTCCTCATTTGATCTTTCAAATAAAACAGGCGAGCCATTAACCGGGCGACAAAAAGTGTATTTCCTCTTTCCGGTTTCAATTCTTGAACTAATTGAATATGAAGGTGGTATGGAAGTTTTGGGTCAATTGGATAACCTCATGATTTATGGTTCATATCCTGAAGTTTTAACAGCTGAAAACCGCGAGAAAAAAATTGAATATCTGATAAATCTCAGGAATGCCTATTTATTAAAGGATATCCTTGAGCTGGAAAATATCAGGAATCCTTCAAAAATAGCCGATCTGCTCAGGTTATTGGCATTTCAAATTGGTCAGGAGGTTTCCCTGAATGAACTTGCCAATCAGCTCGAGATCTCTAAACAAACGGTGGAAAAGTATATTGACTTGCTTGAGAAGGTTTTTGTAATAAAAAAAGTGCGGGGCTTCTCGTCTAATCTGAGAAAAGAAGTTACCAAAACTCATCGATATTACTTTTGGGACAACGGAGTGAGGAATGCCCTGATAAATAACTTTAACCCCTTGTCTTTCAGAAACGATAAAGGCATGCTATGGGAAAACCTGATGTTTATTGAGAGATTGAAATCACAGGAGTACCTGAGGATCCATTCGAACAACTATTTCTGGCGTACTTACGATCAGAAGGAAATCGACATGGTTGAAGAAAGAGATGGTAAGCTATTTGGTTTTGAATTCAAATGGGAAGCAAAAAAACATAAGCCCCCTAAGCTATGGACCGATACTTATTCAAATGCAGAATACCGGGTAATTGACAGAAATAATTTTATACCCTTCCTAACGGAAAGATAGAAAGCGGGGTGCTTCAAAGATTCAACTCCTTCATTCGGTATTTTACCATTCTTTTAATCAGATCCTGAGGTAAAGGTTTATTTATTGGAAATTGTACCGAACCCTTCCCCTTCTTATAACCTTCCAACTCATCTGCGAACTTTTCCATCGCAGAAGGATGGGGATAAAGTCCCACATGCTTATCATATCCGGCCATCATGATCTGCTGATCCCTTTTCCCCCCTTCTGTCAGGGCAAAGGCCGGAATAGTATAGTTGAACATTTCGATGGCATGCGGTGTCGCTTCAAGAATGCATTTCCTGAGTTCCAACAGTTTGAGCCTTGTTTCTGGTGGAAAGGAATCAATGTATTCCGGGACTGTTTGAAATTTTTGACCGGACATGACTTTATTTCAGGTGAGTATGAATATCTTCCACACCCAATGAAAACAAAACAGGTTTTGAAATGTTGCGTTGCAAACAGGCAATTTGTCCGATTCAATTTAGTTTTTTTCTCTGGCCCGATCCATAAATGATCTTTTCATAAGCCAAACAGAGATTCTCCATACAGCAGGCCCCTGAAATATGAGTGTTCCGATTGATCTAAAAAATTGACATTCTGTATCTTACAGACCTATGCATGACCCAAAAATATAAGGATGGATTTTTTATATATTTTTTCGATATTGCATAGCGAAAAATAAATTTAAAAACCCTATCTACAGACCTTCTAAGGTAATGAAAAACAGCTATTTTAACCTGATAGAACAAACCTATTATTTTCCCCAGGAGGGATTCGATCTCAGAGATGGCAACCTCACCTTCCATGGTGTTTCTCTTATGCACCTGATCAAAAAGCATGGGACTCCCTTTAGGTTTATCTACCTTCCGAAAATCGGAGATCAGATTAAGAAAGCCCGTAATCTGTTCAGCCGGGCCATCAAAAGAAATAACTATTCAGGAAAATATTATTTCTGTTATTGCACAAAATGCAACCACTTCTATCATGTGATCAATGAGGCCATGAAACACAAGGTAAACCTGGAGACTTCTTCATCCTTTGATATTGACCTGATGATCAAGCTGCACGAAAAGAATAAGCTGGATACCAGTCGGATGATCGTTCATAACGGCATCAAAACGGACGAATACCTTCAGAAGATTATTTCCCTGCAGGAACTTGGTTTTGATAACTCCATTATCGTGCTCGACAGTAAAGAGGAACTGGACCGGCTTTTGTCCCTGGATCTGAAAAAGACCGTGAAAGTCGGCATAAGGATGGCCATCAACGAAGAAGCTCAATCGGCCTATTATACTTCAAGACTGGGAATTCCTCCGAACGAGATCATTCCTTTTTTCACAAAGAATATAAGAGACAATGAAAAGGTTGAACTCAAAATGCTTCACTTTTTTGTGGATTCGGGAATTAAGGATTCCATCTATTATTGGGGAGAGTTTCAAAAAGCCCTGGAGCTTTATGTTGAACTGAAAAAAGAAAGT
This sequence comes from uncultured Bacteroidaceae bacterium, assembly GCA_964572225.1. Lineage (GTDB taxonomy): Bacteria > Bacteroidota > Bacteroidia > Bacteroidales > CAZNFR01. The sequence continues at coordinate 7,632 of CAZNFR010000044.1, read as the reverse complement.
AAGAACCTTACTTCCTTCAATCTGGGCGGAGGATTCCCCATCCGTAATCATCTGGGTTTTGAATACGATTACGAATACATCATTGGGGAGATCATTCAAAACATCAAGGAGGCCTGCCACAAGGAAAAGGTAAGTGAACCCGACATCGTTACTGAGTTTGGCAGGTACACGGTGGGCGAGGCCGGTGCGATAATCTTCAAGGTTCTGGAGCAAAAACAGCAAAACGATGCGGAATCCTGGTATATCATCAATAACAGCCTGATGAATACCATTCCCGATGCATGGTCCATGCATGAGAAATTTATTCTTCTTCCCGTCAACAAATGGGACAACGAATACGGGCGTGTAAACATTGGCGGAATCAGTTGTGATCATTCGGACTATTATAATTCAGAGGATCTGAACCAGGAGGTACTGCTCCCAAAGTTTAAGTCTACCGACAAGGAACCCCTCTATCTTGGATTTTTCCATACCGGAGCCTACCAGGACTCCATAAGCGGATACGGAGGGATTAAGCATTGCCTTATTCCGGCCCCAAAGCATGTGATCATCGACCGGGATAACAAAGGAAACATAGTCGACTATGTTTACCGGGAAGAACAATCTGTAAACGAAATGTTTACCATTCTGGGATACAATGAAAAAGTCTGATACCTATGCCGGCATTGACGAGGCCCTTGCCAGATTTGAAAAGGCAGGGATACTGCTGCAGTCCATACCTTATGATGGGACCAGCACCTGGGGAAAAGGTGCCGACGATGGATTCCCGGCTTTTCTGGAAGCCTCCGAAAATATGGAACTCTATGATATTGAAACCGATTCGGAAGTTTATCTCAAAGGGGTACACATTCTGGATGAGATCCGGGAAAACCAATCTCCGGAAGAGGTCTTTCATGCGGTAAGAAAGAAAACCGAAGAGCTGCTGGAAACCGGAAAATTCCTTACATTTTTTGGTGGTGAGCACTCCATAAGTATTGGAATAATTGAGGCTTTCCGCAAGCGTTACTCTAATCTTTCCGTACTCCAGCTGGATGCACATACCGACCTCCGGCCGGAGTATATGGGTTCCGAATTCAATCACGCTTGTGCCATGCACCGTGCAAACAAAACCTGCAACCTGGTACAGGTGGGCATCCGCAGTATGGATGAATCTGAAAGGCCTTTCATAAAAAAAGAGAAATGCTTTTTTGCTCACGAGATGTTCTCAGATCCTTCATGGATGGATCGATCCATTGAACAGCTCACGGAAAAGGTTTACCTGAGCATTGACCTGGACGTTTTTGATCCCTCGATAATGCCCTCCACAGGAACTCCCGAACCCGGAGGAATGGAATGGAATACCATGATGACCTATCTCAGAAAAGTTGCAGAATCAAAGGAAATTGTCGGATTTGATATTGTGGAGCTGGCGCCCATTCAGAATTTTAAGGCACCGGATTTCCTGGTTGCCAAATTATACTACAAATTGCTGAGCTACATTTTTTACATCTAAAAACCGGATCATGAAAGAATCTTCAAAACCCATTACCTCATTCATACTTGAACATTTCAGGCATTTCAATTCCGCCTCTCTTGTGGATGCGGCAAAAGCTTATGAAGATCAGCTTTCTGCGGGAAACCTGATGATGATTACCCTGGCCGGGGCCATGAGTACGGCTGAACTGGGGCGATCCCTGGCCGAAATGATCCGTCAGGATAAGGTGCACATCATTTCCTGCACCGGCGCAAATCTGGAAGAGGACCTGATGAATCTTGTGGCCCATTCACACTATAAAAGAATTCCCGGATACCGTGACCTTACCCCTGAAGACGAGTATCAGTTGCTGGAAAAAGGCCTTAACCGGGTAACCGACACCTGCATACCGGAAGAAGAGGCATTCAGGCGACTTCAGGCACATATATACAAGATCTGGAAGAAAGCAGAAGAGAATTCACAAAGGTTTTTTCCCCACGAATACCTCTATAAGGTCCTGCTCTCAGGAGAATTAGAGCAGTATTACGAAATTGATCCTGCCAACAGCTGGATGCTGGCCGCGGCCGAAAAAAATCTGCCCATCATTGTTCCGGGTTGGGAAGACTCTACCCTGGGAAACATTTACGCCTCCTACTGCATTAAAGGAGACCTGAAGCCTTCAACCGTAAAATCGGGCATCGAATATATGGTATGGCTGGCCGACTGGTACACCCGGAATTCGGCCGAAAAAGGAATCGGCTTTTTTCAGATCGGCGGAGGTATTGCAGGCGATTTTCCAATCTGCGTGGTACCCATGCTCTATCAGGATCTTGAAAGGACCGACACTCCTTTCTGGAGCTATTTCTGTCAGATTTCAGACTCAACCACCAGTTACGGATCCTATTCAGGAGCCATCCCCAATGAAAAAATCACCTGGGGAAAACTGGATGCCGACACACCGAAGTATATCATCGAATCGGATGCCACCATTGTTGCTCCTCTTATTTTCGCCTATTTGCTGGGTTGGTAAACCAGGAAATTTTATTGGCAATACCTGCGATCTTAAGCCATAGTTATCAATCTCTGCAAGATCCTCACAATTGATTATAAACGAAACGGAGCCATTCAAGGAATGGGGTTCCTTTTCTGTGATCATCCATGTATACTTGTTCCCAAAAATCTCCACTTCACAGAGTTCTGTTCTACCACTTGGGGTATTTGTGAAAGCGCTGATTTGCCCCTGCTTTAAACCCGGGAAATATCTCTGCCTTCGGCGTCAAACCAGAGATGAGGTAGAATTTGATTATTTGTGTAGTTCAACGTAGGATTTGAAATTATCAAGAATAGCCTGCCAGCCCTGCTTTTGTAATTCAAGGTCATTCGCATCCGGTTCGAAGGTTTCAATCACTTCAGTCAGCCCATCATTTTCATGAAACTCAATTGAAACCTTTCTACCGTCCTCCAATGTCAATTTAATTATCTCATTCGTTTCAATCATTCCATATTTCCCACTATAATCGAATCCCATGCTCCCGTCTTTTGCTTCCATTCTCCAGGAAAATCTGCCACCTGGTTTGAGCTCATTTACTGCTGAAGGGCAATGCCATTCATCGCTGGCAAAATTCCAATTTACAATGTGCTCTGGTCGGGTCCAAAATTCCCAAACTTTCTCCTTTGCGGAACCAATCTTTGTGGAGATCGTAATTTGATTTTCTTTGATACTCATAATGTTGGTATTTTAATGATTTAACAGATCTAATCTTTAGTTCACCTTTCTTTTAATCGGGTCTGAGGTTAGGGCCTGTTGACTGGAAACTTTACAGAATTCAAGAATTGATCAGCCATTGGTTGTACTTAGTCGGATGTTTAATGTTTATATGTAAGTAAAAGTTCATCAAGATTCTGACAAGCCATTTCCAATCCCTCTTTCATCCCCATCTAGATTACCCTTTTCAGGTCTTCCTCTGAATCATATACAAGATCTGAATGAATCTCCGTTTTTGAGCCATTAGATTTAATGCGATGAATATACAATGATGAAGGTGCTGCAACGTTTATGGTTCCCTTCTGATCACAGAAAGAATCCTTACCGGAAAAACTCTTGTGAAGATTGATTGTTTCATAGTCTATTCTGGACCAGTGTTTCTCTCCTTCGGGATTGACCATAGCATACAACCTGTACCCGCCCTCTTTGAATTCCATGTAAACAGTTTCCGAGGTCCAGGGTTTAGGAGCCCACCATTTGTCAAGTAGTTCGGCTTCGGTCCATGCTTTCCAGACCAAACTTAAGGGAGCATTAAAGCTTCTTTTTACCATCAGAACATTTTTCTCAATCTCAAAATACGTCTTATTCATTCTCTTTGGTTTTATTGCATATCTGTCAAAAGATCATCCAATTGATTATACCTTTTGTTCCATAGTTCCTTAAAGGGTTCAAGCCAATCATCCACTTTGGAAAGTTCATGGGCTTCAATTTGACATAGTCGGTTCCGTCCATCTTTAGTTACGGAAATTACTCCACACTCTTCCAGGTACCTGATATGCAATGAAACAGCCTGACGGGTCATATCAAATTGTTCAGCCAGGCCATTTACATTGGACTCTTTCTCTCTGAGTGACATTAGTATAGCCCTTCGGGTAGGATCAGCCAGTGCTTGGAAAACATCTCTTTTCATAATAATACGCAAGTATATGCTTGCAAATATATGTGCAATATTTCACTTGCGCAATAATTGCATGATTTTTTTTATCCATAAACTTTCCTGGCTTGATAGGGTTTCATGGGATTAGTGGCAATTTCCATCAAGCTTAGCCATCAAATCCTGTTTTTATACCTGAGAAAACCTGTTGCCAAACTGGCGAAAAAACTGCAACCAGAGTAACCTTCTTTTAATGCATCTCGATGCATATATTTAATAAAATACGTGTACTCATGTATATGTATTAAGTCAATTTTATGTATATTAGCACAGGATTTAGTGAAAATTCATGATATCGCGCAAACTTCTTCCATACATAATTGACAATCTAAAGCCCGGATTTGCTGTTGGGCTTTTCGGAGCCAGGAGAACCGGAAAGACTGTGCTGATGAACCAGGTTGCAGAAAAAATACCAGGTAAACCTCTAATAATCTCAGGTGAGGATTTTGATGTACAGGAAATCTTCTCCAGTCAAAAAACAAGTCTGCTGAAATCAACCACCTCTGGCTATACACACCTATTTATAGATGAAGCGCAAAAAGTGCCAAACATAGGGATAAATCTTAAATTAATCGTAGACAACATCCCAGGAATTAGTATATTTTTTACAGGTTCATCTTCATTCGAGCTCTATAATCAGATAGGGGAACCGTTAACTGGTAGAAGTATATTTCTAAATTTATTTGGATTCTCGCAAGAAGAACTGAAGGATGATTTCCTGGGAGCAAGAAGATCACTCGACAATAAACTTATTTACGGTTTGTATCCTCAGGTATACCTGGAACCCGGGAATGACAAAAAGGAGGAAATCCTGAATGGGATAAAAAACGGTTTTTTACTTAAGGATATTCTTGAATTTAATTTTCAGAAAGATTCTGTTTTTATATTGAAACTTTTACGACTAATTGCTTTTCAGATTGGTCAGGATATTTCATATTCAGAAATAGCCGGCAGACTTCAGGTTAATGTCAGGACTGTTCAGCGTTACCTAAGTATTTTGGAGAAAATGTTTATTATTTTCTCTCTTCCTGGATTCAGCAGAAATATGAGAAGTGAATACACGAAAACACCAAGATATTACTTTTGGGATAATGGTATTCGAAATATATTAATCGCTAACCTTAATCCACTTAATATCAGAAATGATATTGGTCAGCTCTGGGAGAATTACTGTATTTCTGAACGTCAAAAGTATCTTTCGTATAACCGGATCTCAGCAAATAAATTCTTCTGGAGAACCTACACTCAAAAAGAAATGGATTATATTGAGGAGAGGGAAGGAAGGCTATATGCATATGAAATGAAGTATTCAAGTCAATCTTCGAAATTACCGGCTTTGTTCCTTCAAAACTATCCCGATTCTGAATTCAAGGTAATAAACAGGGATAGTTTTCTTAATTTTTTTATCACTAAATAGAAACCCGAAGAAACTATACCGGGGCCAAAGGAAAAACCACCTGGCTAATATAATTTTCATCCTGTTTTCAAGCTATTCCAGAACTCGCTTTTTACCATATCTTAATTAAATCTCAATTACACAGGGAATAAATTTTTTTTTAAAAATCAACGCTTTATAGTAAAAATCCAGGTATTTTATGCCATATGCGGAACCTGACTAATTGATCACTCTTCTCCGTTCTGGAGTGAATAGTCGGACTTCTTTCGATTTAGATTCACCTATTTTTATCAGAACTTCATTTTTCTTTGGTACAGGTTTTGGAAATTCCTGCGTTGTCAAAACTTCCGTGGGGACTTATTCTGGGCAAATTACTGCTTTCATTTTCATACATTATTTTTTCAATATTATTTTTTCATCAATGCGTAAGCTTTCGTCTGCCTGGTATTTCCCCTCCTCGACTTACATAAAATGTTATAAGCTTCTTTCCTTCTCAGTATTATTACAATGCGATTATGTGCGTTCTAAGATCTATTCCATTTGCACCCCAGGTTGTATCTGTAAATTGAATGACAAATGCATCATTATTTTTGTACTATTTGTCTGTTGTGGCTTTTTACTCTTTATCAATTTCGCTGGTAATGGAGTTTATAAAACTGGCGACTGCTAAATGTCGCTTGTTGCTATCTGCTTCCGGCCATTTACTGTTGATTGCAATCACAAGTTTCCTTGAAGGATCTATATAAATCTTCTGTCCATGAATCCCCAATGCCTCGAAACTATGGCCATTAAAAATCCACCACCCATATCCATAGCCCCCGCCGGGCCAGAGGGGGACTTGTATTTGGGTGGCTGTCTCAAACCAATCCTCGGGAACAATAGATTCCCCGTTAATGTATCCGTCTTCCAGAACGAATTGTCCAAATCTTGCAAAATCCCGGAGCCGCATTTGAAGGCAACAACCTGCCATTTCCTGGCCGGTACGATCCAGTCTCCAGGTAGCTGTCTGCTCCATCCCGTAAGGGATCCAGATCCTGGAAGAAAGGTAGTGCGACAAGCTTTGATGGGTTGCTGTACTGATAAGGGCACCTAAGAGATGCGTTTCACCCGTACTATAGTAAAACTTCTGGCCGGGTTCTGCTTCGGCTGGTAAACGCCGCATATAGCTTACTATGGCTTTCATGCCATCTACGGTGGTATCTCTGTCAAATCGGGCGATATCCGAATCCGGATCTGTGTAGTTCTCGTTCCATTTTATACCGGTGGTCATTGTGAGAAGATGACGGATTTTCACACTATCAAAGGCGCTTCCTTTTAAGTTGGGCAGGTAATCTGTTACGTAGTCGTCCACGCTCTTGATATATCCATCCTTGATAGCGACACCCGCAAGCGTGCTCGTTACAGATTTTGCAACAGATAATGAGGACCACAGGTTTGTATCGCTATGTCCAAGCGCATAGCGTTCCATTCTTATCTTTCCCTCATGTAAAACAAGAAAACCGGCTACTTTCTGTTCCCTTATAAAATCTTCCAATGCTTTTTCTTTTGCTCCTCCTGAGCTAAATGCAGCTATAGGAGATCCCTCTGTAAGTTCCAGAATTTTATCTCCTGCAGGCACTTCATTCTCTTGCAGATACCATTGGGATGGCTTTTGTGAAATTGAATGCGGGCCAGAGGTGTGCTGGGCAAATGACGAGGAACCCAAGGTCAGTATGATAACAAACAAGGTAACTGATAAATTTTGTGATGTAAGGAGTTTACGCATGATTACATTTTGGTTTATACTTTTCAAAATGATAAGTATCTTAAAGATGAACTGTTGAATTGTTCATGGCAAGAGGATATACCCAAGAAGTCGTTTATGCACTCATTAAAAGGTGTATTTAGGGGCTTAATGAAATCATAATGTAACCATAAGTACACCATGCTAACAACACCCTAGTTTATGTTATAGTTCAATCTATAGAAAACCACTGTTTTATCCAGAAAGGCAATAATATCGTCTTATTTCCGGTAACAAACCGGTGCAAAAGAAAAAACCACCTACAAAATGAATTGTAAGTGGTTGATTATGAAGTGGGCCC
>CAZNFR010000043.1:0-28808 GCA_964572225.1 uncultured Bacteroidaceae bacterium | reverse complement strand
ATGGGGATTTCCTGCCTGATTAAAAATCCTGAAATTAGGAAATAATTCCAATTTAGAAAATTTCGGGTGAGCAATATATCTTTAATATTCAGTAATCCAATATTATGCATCTTCAGTCCTGATTTTGAGTTTTCACCTTATTACCCATCTGCAATGAGAATCGGGTTTCCTGTTTATTTTAATTTAAAATGAATCTTTTATCAATTTTTCTAAATTTGTGCTTCAAACTATACATTTAGGTGCCATGGATAAAAAAGAACTTCTTACAAAATTCAATGAAGTATTTGGATATCAAAACTCTGAAGAAACGGATATTTACTTTTCCCCCGGAAGAGTAAATCTGATCGGGGAACACACCGATTATAACGGGGGTTATGTTTTTCCCTGTGCACTTGATTTTGGTACCTACCTCGCTGTAAGAAAGAATCAGAAAGATGTTTACCGGTTTGCCACTACAAATTTTGATCAAAGAGGCGAGGTAATTATTCATCAGGAGTTTAAAAAGAAAGACAATCATTGGTACAATTACCCCCTGGGAGTTATTTCGGAATTCAGGAAGCTGAAAATTGATTTTGAAGGTCTGGATTTTCTATTTTCCGGAGAAATACCCAACGGTGCAGGTTTATCCTCAAGTGCCTCAATAGAAACTGTAACTGCCTATGCCCTGGATCAAATTTTTAAATTGAAGACCGATAAAATGGAATTGGTGAAATTATGTCAAAGAGCAGAAAATCAATTCGTTGGGGTGAATTGCGGAATTATGGACCAATTCGCGGTTACCATGGGTAAAGAGGAACACGCCTTATTTTTAAATTGTGCGACTCTTGACTATGAGTTGGTTCCCATTAAAATGGAGGGTTACAGCCTGATCATTTCCAATACCAATAAAAGAAGGGGACTTGCTGATTCCAAATATAACGAAAGAAGAGGCCAGTGTGAATCTGCTGTGGAGGTCCTTTCAGAATATAAAAGAATTGAAAACTTAAGCGAACTTGGGTTTGCGGAATTCATGAACAGGAGTTCAATGATAAAGGATCCGGTGATTTTTAGCAGGGCAAAACATGTGATTTCAGAGAATAAAAGGGTCCTGGATGCAATTGAAGCCTTAAAAGCAAACGACCTTGAGTTGTTTGGAAGGTTGATGAATGAATCTCATGACTCCCTAAGGGATGATTACGAAGTAACAGGAAATGAACTGGATACCCTTGTGGAGGAAGCCCGAGCCATAGAAGGGGTTCTGGGTTCAAGGATGACAGGTGCTGGCTTCGGTGGTTGCACTATTACCTTGATCAGGGACGAGGCTCTGGAGGATTTTAAGGTAAGGGTTGGAAAGAATTATTTTGACAGAACCGGGTTAGTAGCCGATTTTTATACAGCAAATATAGGAGACGGAGTGAAGAAGATCTGCTGAATCCTGAAGTGAGCCTTCCGGAAATTCCTTTTTTTATTCAGCGATACACAGAATTTGACAATCAGGAGGAAAACTTTTATTTTTAGGCAAATAAAAGAATAAATCCTTATGCCTCAACCTAGTAAAGAGAATTCATCGTCTGACTCACCCCAAAAGGAAAACAAAATCCCTAATAAGTTGTATGAAAAAGAGTTACGCAATTTACAGATTGAACTGGTAAAACTACAGGAATGGATCCGGCATAAACAGTTAAAAGTTGTTGTAATCTTTGAAGGCAGGGATGCTGCGGGTAAAGGAGGAGTCATAAAAAGAATTACACAGTCACTCAATCCGAGAATATGCAAGGTTGTGGCGCTTGGAGTTCCAACAGAAAAGGAAAAAACTCAATGGTACTTTCAACGGTATGTTGCTCATCTCCCTGCAGCAGGTGAACTTGTCCTTTTTGACCGATCCTGGTATAACAGGGCCGGGGTCGAAAGGGTAATGGGCTTCTGCACGGATGATGAGTATTGGGAATTTCTTCGTTCCTGCCCTAATTTTGAAAGGATGTTGATCCGCTCGGGAATAACCCTGATTAAATATTGGTTTTCTGTCAGCGAAGAGGAACAGGAAGAACGTTTTCGAGATCGGATTAATGACCCTACCAAACGTTGGAAAATCAGTCCTATGGATATTGAATCCCGCAACAAATGGGATGATTATTCTCGAGCCAAAGATGAAATGTTTGCCTATACAGACACCAAACGATCCCCATGGTGGGTCGTAAGGGCTGATGATAAAAAAAGAGCCAGGTTGAATTGCATCCATCACCTCCTTTCACAGATCTCGTTTGAAGATATTCATCAAAAGCCTTTGATTCTTCCGGAACGGAAAACTAAACATGAATATATCAGAACCCCAATGTCGGAACAAACATTTGTCCCTGAAGTATATTAAATATCCTTTATGAGAGTAGGGGTAATCCCCATACTTTTGTTCATTTTACTTATATTTGGTAAACCTGATAAATACCCAATTAACACAATCCTTTGCACTATGAAGCTAAGACATTCTTTCCTTATCCTTATCGCGATGATAAGTGTTTCCTGCAATCAGAAGTATGAGTATCCGTTTCAGGACCCATCACTTAGTTTTAAAGAAAGAGCCAGGGATCTGGTTTCCCGAATGACATTGGAACAAAAGATTGCCCAACTGAACTACCGCGCACCCGCCATTGAAGAACTGGGTATCACCGAATATAATTGGTGGAACGAATGTTTACACGGGGTGGCCAGGGATGGTGAGGCAACAGTTTTTCCTCAGGCAATTGCACTTGCGGCAATGTGGGACCGGGAAATGATGTTTTCCCTTGCCGGTGTTATTTCGGATGAAGCCAGGGCAAAGCATCATGAATTTGTTTCACGGAATAAAAGAGGAATTTACCAGGGATTAACCTTTTGGTCACCCAATATTAAGAAATCCGGTTACTCCATTGCAGGGCATGAGAGAAAAGTTTAAAGATTCTGAGATTATTTATACCCCGGGATGCCATTTTGCAGAAGGATTGCCCCTTATGTCTGTGATAGATCGTAAATATCTTTTCACCTCCGAAGAATTGAATAAAAACGGACTGAACGCCAACTATTTTAATAACTTAAATTTTGAGGGTGAACCGATAATCAGCAGAGTTGACGATGAAATTGACTTTTACTGGTGGGATCGTGAAGTTCCTCAACCTCTTGTAAATGATAGTTTCGGGGTTATCTGGACCGGATACCTTGTACCCCCAAAAAGTGGTAATTATGCATTGGGTTGTGAAAGTAAATCCTTCGAACTGTTTCTGGAAGATTCACTAATTCAGTCTAACAAAAATATTCATCATCCCAACAAGAAGTATCGTTTCATAGCTTTGGAGGCCGGGAAAAAATACAAAATCGAGATCCGGACAACCGATTTCCAGGGGGATGCCAATTGCTCCCTGATATGGGAAATTCCGGATCCTGACATGGAGGAAAAAGCCCTCGTTGCTGCAGCAGAGGCCGACCATGTTGTCCTTTTTATGGGTTTGTCACCCCGATTAGAAGGGGAAGAAATGAAGGTAGAGGTTGAAGGGTTTTCCGGAGGAGACCGCATCCATTTGGATCTTCCGGAATTGCAAAAGAAACTGATCCGGAAAATCTACCGGACAAATCCCTCTGTCACTCTTGTCCTGCTCAATGGCAGTGCCCTTTCCATTCCATGGGAGAACCAGCACATTCCCTCCATTTTAGAAGCTTGGTATCCCGGTGAGACAGCAGGTCTTGCCATAGCGGACATTCTTGCAGGCGACTATAATCCTGCAGGACGGCTACCTGTAAGTTTTTATAATAGTGTTTCTGACCTGGGTGATTTTGAGGATTACAACATGTCGGGAAAGACTTACCGTTATTTTCAGGAGGAATTACTTTATCCTTTCGGATATGGGCTCAGCTATACTGATTTCGAATATAGCTTACCAGCCTTGGATAAAACAGAAGTGGATGAATATGGGAAAATTGAGCTTTCCATAGATGTTACTAATACCGGAGCGTACGACGGAGAGGAAATTGTGCAGGTTTATCTAAGTTACCCGGATTCCAAAATTCAAAGACCCGGTAAAGAACTCTGTGAATTTAAAAGACTTATGATTCAAAAAGGGGAAACAGCCACCATTGTATTTAAATTGGATATTTCCGAGTTTGAATATTACAATGTTGATACAGAAAGCTATGAGGTTGAAAAAGGGAGATACCTCCTCCATGTGGGGAGCAGTTCGGATGATAAGGACCTTCAAACGGTGGAATTTACGATCTTATAAAAATCATAATTTGATAAACCGGTATACGTAGGATTTTTCGTTTTCTTTTAAAACTAAAAAATAGGTTCCTGATTTCAGAAAACCCAGATCAAGGGTAATATTCCGGTTGGAGGATAGTTCATTCCGATAGAGCACACTGCCTTTGATATCTGTTATTTTAAGAGATCGACCGGGAAATTCATTTCTGAAATTGAGATATAGGTTACTATCAACCGGATTAGGATTGATCTCAACAATAGTCTCATCCGTAATATATTCAAAAATAGTGGAGATAGCTAAGTTGTTGACGTAGGGATCAATCTGTACTGAAATTACCTTTGAAGGAAAATAAAAAGCATGTTTTTTACGGGTCTTATCGAATAAAACCCGGATGAGAGTATCAGTACCATTTTCAAAAATTACCCTGTAGTCCATATGCATCCTGAAATAACCTTCTTCGTCTATGGAGGATACCTGTTCAGAATCGATCCATAATGAATCTCCCAATTGTCTCCAGGAAGATTGAATTATGGGAATGCCTGCCTGGTAATACCATTGATCAAAAAACCAATCGTAGGGTTCCGCAGTAAATTCATTGACAACATTTAAGAAATCCATGGCGGTTGCAACTGAATCCGCATAACGGGTTTGAAAAGACCTGAATATGTCAAAAAATAGTGGGTCGTTATTTATTTCGTATCGGAGCATATGCAGTATTGAGGCACCTTTTTTATAAGAGAGATTATAATTAAAGATCCTCATGGGATTATAAGCTTCCTCTTTGCTAAGATAAATAGCTTCAGTCTGATCCCGAAGTGCGAAGGAATGAGCATTTTCCATCCATTCCATGGCTTCCTCCTTACTTTCAAGAAATTCCAGGGCCAGGTATTCGGCATAGGAAGCAAATCCTTCGTTGATCCAAATATCCTGCCAGCTTCCGCAAGTTACATTATTTCCAAACCACTGATGGGCAAGTTCGTGAGCTACAAGCTCGAAATTAAAGTTTTGAAGGGTGGTCATGGTCTGGTGCTCCATTCCTCCACCCATTGGAGCCATGGCATGCCCGTATTTTTCAGATGCAAAAGGATAAGGACCAAATAATTCCGTAAATAGCAGGATCATATCGGAGGTTCTGTCTATATTGTCTTTCTCCCGTTGAAATATTTCAGGATGATCATAGATAAAATTTTGAACCAACAAGGAATCTGTCCTTCCATACATGGGTGAATAAAAACTGTAATCAATATAATCCGCAACTGCTATCGAGATCAAATAGTAAGCAATTGGGTAAGTTGAATTCCATTCATAACGATTCCTTCCTCCTTCCAGATGGGTTATGTTGGTCAGCATACCATTGGATCCTGCTAAAAGACTTGAGTCGGTAGTGATCCAAATCCGAACGGAATCGGCCTTATCATGCAAATCCTGCTTAACCGGAAACCAGGTGCTGGATTGATGTGGTTCACTCAGGGTATAGGTTACCTTTTTGTTATAGATGAAATCGGTGCGGTTATTCAGTCCGGAAAAAAAACCCGATGCTTTTGCTGTACCAGAATAGCTAATGTCCGCCACAAAAAATTCCTCCTTCGCCAGGGGTGACAGGGGTATAATGTTGAGAATATTTCCACTCTGAAAAAACGATTCAACTTCCCCACGATCGATAAAAACCGTATCCACCTCTAAATAGCTTTTTAGTTCAAAAATCAGGGTATCGATTACATCAATTGTTTCAAACCCTATTTGTGTGGTTCCTGAAATATAGGTACCCGAATCATTCACCTCAATATTCGGAAAATACCATTTTACATCATAGAGGCATTGCAGTTCGGAGAAATCAGGGGAAAGGGTAACAGCATCAAATCCAACAGTGTTTCTCTGATGGCAATAGTGTTGTGCATCCAATCCTGTAAAAAGGGCGCAGAACAGCAAAAAAAGGGGTATTCTTTTCAATAGCTGAATTTGTAAATTGTTTTTTGATAATATTCCATGTCTTTCCTCAGGATAACATCCGGAAAATGTTTCTTGTTCGGAGAGTCAGGGAAGTGTTGGGTCTCAAGACATATTGCAGAAAAAGGCTGATATAGTAATTGATTTTTTCCGATTAGATTCTCCAGGTAATAGGATGTGTACACCTGAACTCCGGGGGTGGTTGCAGCCACCTCCATTTTCCGTCCCGACTCAGGCTCTTCGAGCTGTGCAAACCAGGTCGGACCGGAATCCCTTCTGTCGATGACAAAGTTGTGGTCGTACCCGATTTCAAGATTATCGAGGTCCCTGCCAATGGTTTTTCCTTCCCTGAAATCAAATGGGGTACCGGAAACACTCAGGACTTCTCCTGTTGGGATACTGCTTCCATCAACGGGTGTATAAAAGGAACAATTCAATTTAAGAAGATGATCCTTAATGTCTCTGTTTCCACCTGTTAAATTGAAATAAGAATGATTGGTCATATTAATGGGTGTGTCCCTATCCGACTTTCCCCTGTATTCAATGATCAATTCATTCTCCTGATTCAGTGTATAGACCGTTTCCACAAGCAGGTTGCCAGGGTAACCTACCTCCATATGGGCCGATTCATAAGCCAGTATTAGACTTACAGCATCCGAATTTTTCTCTGTTGAAGGGGTCCAGAGCTTTTTATCAAATCCCTCAATTCCTCCATGCAGGTGATTGGGCCCATTATTAACCGCATGTTCATATTCAGTCCCGTTTAACAGGTAATTACCTTTGGCAATCCTGTTGGCATAGCGGCCGATTATGGCCCCAAAATAGGGATGAGCCCCCAGATATGAGGGAAAATCTTCAAATCCCAGGACTACATCGGCCAAATTCCCTTTTCTATCAGGGGTTATTATCGAGGTTATAATCCCCCCGTAATTCATGATCTTCACTTCCATACCTTTTCCGTTACCCAGGGTATACAAATGAACGATTCTTCCGCCATTAAGACTTCCAAACACCGATTCTGTAATAAGCATTTGCAGGTTTTATTAATAGGTTAAGCAACTTGATTTTCAATTCTGAGAGAAGGCAAACAGCAATTGGAAATCAATTTTTAAAGATAAAAGTTTAATTCCTTTCTGGAAACCTGATTATCAATCTTACAGGCTTTTTCTTACTTTTATCCTAATTTCGGGGATAAATTATTCGCACCCTTGAAGCAAAGAAAATAATATACTGCTATGAGTCAGGGTTTTATTGATGCATTAATGCATTTTTTCTCCTTACTACTCCTTCCCTTACCGGGGCGTAAGCTAAAAAATATTAAACCCGGACTGGAGGAGTACATAACCAAGGCAGGGATCACCTTTCCTGTGGAAGAATGTCTCAGGATATACAACAATTACACCGGCCGCTACTTTTTTGAGTTCACCAATAATGCCTATAGTACTGCAGAGGAACTCCAACAGATTCAAAGACATCTTATCCTTGAAGCCGGGAACAAAGCCCAGGAAAATCTTCTAATGCAGGAAAGACTTTTGGCCCTGTTGTCATTACTGGAATTTAGCCTTTTCTTTTTTGAAAGCGACAAACAAATAGAATCCAATCTTCATGAATTAAGCAAGAGTTTGAATCTGAAGGATAAGGTCTTCCATGAGGCTTTTCTATTTATAAATGAAGGACTTTCCGAGAATTCGATGAATAGTCTTGTTTTGAATGAACTAAAAATGGAGGATGAACTGGAAGGTGAATGGGTAGAAGAACATCAACCTGGTATAAACAAGGAAAAGGAGATTCTCATAAAGCAAAAAATAAAAGGTAAAATGGAATTCAGGTATTTTGAATCCTTTTACCTTCTTGCATTCAAATACACTGGCAAGTACACACTATTCATAAATAATAAGCGGGTCTACCCGGGTTATTTCTACAGCTTCCGGAGAAATGATGTTTTGCAGTTTGAAGGTCAGGAACCGGTAAGCTATGAAGAAATAGAAGACTTTTTCAGCATTGCTGAGAAGACACAAAAAATCGTACTCTCAGGCAAAAACATAAGCTACCGCTATAAGCAAACCAATTACAGCATAAAACCTTTTTCTTTTTCGGAAGAATCGGGGTTATTAATCGGGATCATTGGCAATAACGGAGTCGGGAAATCCACAATTCTGAAACTAATCTCGAATCAGCTTAATCCTTCTGGAGGAAAATTGTTCATAAACGGTGCCGATTTGGTTGAGAATAGCTACAAACTTAAATCAGTTACCGGGTTTGTACCCCAGGAAGATATTATTTTTAGGGAATTAACGGTTTATGAAAACCTGCTTTATCATGCTCAGCTTTGTTTGGGAAATTTATCACAATCGGAGATTAACAAGCGAATCAATGATACCCTGGAGCGACTTAAAATACAGAATATCAAAAATTATAGTGCAGGTTCCGGGATTGATCACAGGATATCTGATTTTCAGAGAATTTGTCTGAAAATTGCCATTGAATTAATCCGAAATCCCTATATTCTTTTCCTTGATGAGCCTCTATCCGGTCTTTCCTTTTCAGATACCAAAAGGCTGGTAACCATACTAAAGGAGGAAAGCTATAAAGGAAAACTTGTTATTCTGACCTCACAACTACCCAGTTCGGAGGTTTTTAACATGTTTGATAAGGTGTGGCTCATTGATCAGGACGGATATATGATCTATAACGGGGAGCCCGGCGGGTCATTCGAGTTCTTCAGGAACACTTCTCTTCTCCCCTATTACTTTATGCAATCCAGATCTGAATCTGTAAGTGCGGAAGATGTGATTAAAATCGTTGAGACGAAGAAAATTCAATCTGATGGCAGCATAAGTGATGAAAGGCAGGTATCGCCAGGTGCCTGGTATGATGCCTGGCGCGCTCAATGGAAGGCCAGGTTTGAGGATGATGACAGCACTCCTAAACCATTGCCCATCACCCCATCAAGGTTACCTGGGATTGAAAAGCAGTTTTTGGTGTATTTGATCAGAAACTTTCGGCTTCGATTTGCAAGTTTGCGGTATATTCTGCTTGCTTTTCTGGGGATTCCCATGGTCGGTTCCCTTATGGCAATAATTACCCGATCATCAACACCCGGAGATTACCTTTTGGAAAACAATCCCTTTATACCCTTAAGTATTTTTCTTTCCGTGAATTTTATGCTTTTGAGTGGTCTGCTTATGGGAGCCGAAGAAATAATCTCTGAAAAAACTCACAGGAACCGGGACCTCTCCCTGAATCTAAGTCTCTTTAGCTATAATAATTCCAAGGTTGTCTATATGCTTTCGGTCGCTTTTATCCAATCCTTTTTATACACCTATTTTACCAATCTTATTCTTGAAATACACGGACTTAATTTACAATACACGGTTTTATATTTTTCCCTGAATGCTTTTGCGGCTATTTTCTCGCTTGCTTTATCTGCCGGGGTAAGAAAACTAAATACCATTTATATTCTGATACCCTTCCTGATTATTCCGAATTTACTTTTTTCCGGTTATCTTATTCCTTATGACTCTTCTGAAGAATTTAACAACCACAGAGAGAATTTCCCTGTTGTTGCAGAAATGATACCCTCCAGATGGGCGTACGAGGCTCTTATGGTAGAGCAATTTTCGAACAATCCTTATAATATCCATTTTTTTAATGATGACAGAAAAGCTTACCAGGCAAGATTTACCATAAATCATGTGCTTCCTGTTCTGCAGGATCGCCTTAACGAATGTAACTATTATCGCTTCGCGGAGAATAATCCTGATAGTCTGGAAAATCGGCTTGGCCTGCTGCAAAATGAGTTTCGTCAATTCGGCTCCATGGAAGAAGTAGCTCCTTTCCAACGAATTAATCAATTGATTGCGATTGAATATGATTCCACCATATTTGAAGAAGCTTTTGGTTACCTTACTTACCTTAGGTTCCTTATGGAAAACAATCTTACGGAAGCTGAATCTAACATCAGAGAAAGCCTGAATAATCTTGCCGGTGAAATTGAAGAGGAATCTGTTTCAGATTTTAAGGCCCTGCATCACAACAAAACCGTAGCATTTTTTGTCACAGGAAGGAATCCGGAGGAAGATATCCTTATTGAGGGTGAGCATTTGTACAAATGGGGTGAAAATATCTACATCAGGCCTGAAAATCCTTACGGAAGAGCCCATTTTTTTGCTGCTGAAAAGAAAATAAATGATAATTATAATTCCACCATTCGATTTAATCTTTCTTCGATTTGGATCATTAACCTGCTCGCTTATATATTATTCCTCACCAATGGTTTTGGATGGTTTCTGGGATTATTCAGGGATTAGGTTGAGATGTTTATGAACCATTTTAAGTA
Source organism: uncultured Bacteroidaceae bacterium (assembly GCA_964572225.1). Classification (GTDB taxonomy): domain Bacteria; phylum Bacteroidota; class Bacteroidia; order Bacteroidales; genus CAZNFR01. The sequence goes on along the minus strand of CAZNFR010000043.1, from coordinate 18,317 downwards.
GAGAGGATTTATCCACGGGTTTTGCCAGAAAATCGTTGCAACCTGAAGATAGTGCTAGTTTCCTGTCCTCATCCATGGCGTAGGCAGTCTGAGCAATTACAGGGATTTTTATATTCAGCTCCCTGAGCTTTTTAATCAACTCAAAACCGCTTAATTCAGGAAGTTGAATATCCATTATTACCAGTTCAATATCCGGGTCCGATTTGAGGATATTAAGTGCATGAATGCCATTTTCCGCCTTAATGATCTCTATTCCGGTTTTAAAAAGGTATTCTGAGGTAAGCTCGAATGAATAAATATCGTCTTCAACAATCAGTACCTTCCTTTCAGACCAGTCCATCGTCTCAATTTCTTCTGCCGGAGTTTGATCGGTCCTGGGTATATTATGGGCGGTGATAAAGGGAAGGGTAAAGTAGAAGGTGGTCCCTTTCCCCTGGTAGGATTCCAGCCAGATTTTTCCTCCCAGGAGATTCACGAGTTGTCTTGAAATTGCAAGGCCCAAACCTGCACCACCGTAGAGCTTCTGTCGTGAATTCTCAAGTTTTCTGAACCTTTCAAACACCGAACTTTTAAGTTCTTCCGGGATCCCCATCCCGGTATCTTTAACATGAAAAAGCAATTCCTCTGGTTGGGCCTGAATGTATCCGAATTCGATAAACCCTTCAGAAGTAAATTTTATGGCATTGTGGATAAGATTTACCAGGATCTGCCTCAATCTGAAGCAGTCTGTGAAAATAGATACCTTGTTATGATTGGTCTCTTTCAGGATAAGCCTGACCTTTTCTTCCTTTTTCTCAAGCTCCAGCACTTTAAACATGCTTTCATTAACCTCTTCCAACAATTCCCTGAGATCACATTGTTTTTTATTGATTCTAAGCTCGTTGGACTCAATTTTGGCAATATCGATAATATCTCCAACAAGGTTTAGCAGATTTTCTCCATTTTTGTTTATATACTTAATATACTTTTCTCTTTGATTATCAGAAATTTTTGGATTTTTAAGCAGATTAGAAAATCCAATGATGGAATTCATCGGAGTTCTGATCTCATGAGACATGTTTGACAGAAAAGCGGTTTTCAACCGGTCGGCCTCTTCGGCTCTTCTTTTTGCCTGAAGCAGTTCCTGCTGAGCTTTTTTTCGGTTTGTAATATCCCTTATGATTGCTACGATACAAATGGGTTTATCTTCAAAAAAAACGGGGAACATAAGAAAGTCTACAATCACCTCATTCCCATCCTTTGATTTTGCGGTATGTTCCCCTTCAAAGGCCCCCTGGTAATCGTACACTTTGAATATTTCGGCAAATAATTTCTCACCAAAAAAAAGTGAAGGATTTTTTAATTTGCATTCCTTTGCTTTAAACCCCGTAATTTTTTCATGAGCATTATTGGTTTCCAGGTAATATCCGTTGGTATCCAGGATAGCCACACCATCTTCATAATAATCGAAAATATATTTGTAGAGAAGGGCATTTTCTGAGGCCTTTTTTTCTTCGGTAACATCCCTGCTTATAAGACCGATTCTGCTTCCTCGTTGGGTTTTAATGGAGAATATGATATTCTCAAGTTGCTTTCTACCCACATGGGGTATAAGCAGGTCAATTTCAAATTTTCGGGTCAGGAATTCATTTTGGGCCGATTCAAAAAAACTTATGATTCTGGCTTTTTGTATATCTTTCTTTTCCTTCTTTCCAATATTGTATTTTTCAATGTGCTCCTGGATGAAATAGACATCTTTACCAATCGCATCTCTGGCCTTAATACCGGTGAATAACTCCAGGCTTAGGTTCCATTCCTGAATAATTCCTGATTCATCCGCAATGGCTATTCCATCAGGAGAATGATCAAAAAATGCTGCGAACTTATCCTCGCTTTCCCGAATCTTAAGGTTATTTAATTTAAGGAGCCTTTCTTTTCTTTTAATCTCCGAAACATCTCGGAATATGGAAATAAGGAGATCTTCATTCCCTATTATGATGGGAGCAGCGGATATCAATACTTCCACGGCTCTTCCTTTCTTATCGAAAAAGACGAGATCCTGATTTATGACAGGTCCTTTCCTTACTCCTGCAACAAATTCCTCCCGGGCCCGAAGATTCTTAAACAAGCCAATTTCCACGCTTGTCTGATTAATAACTTCTTTGTACCGGTAACCAGTCAGATTTAAGAATCCCTCATTAACATCTATGAAAAGTCCGTCTGTAAGTCGCGTCAGGGAGACCGCATCCGGTATAGTCTCAAATATTAGCTTGAACTTTTCCTCGGTTTGGGAAAGGCTCTCTGTGATGTTCCTCAAAACGGTTTCATCTTTGACAATTCCGAGTATCTTCGGATTGTTTTCATTGAATGAAGGATCCGGATGAAGCTCCACGAGGAAGGTTTTGGTAATACCCAGATCAACAATAAAAGTAAGATCAAACTTGCTGCTTTTTCTGGTGGCAGAGACATGGTTCATTTCGTCTTTCAGGAAATGAAAATCAGTTTCTGATAGATAATCCTTTAAGTCATCCATGCCCAGAGTCAATTCTGTCATCTTACGATTCATAAGGAAGTGCATACCTTCGCTCCAAAAAATTTCTCCATTTTTTAGATTGCAGGTAAAACTCCCGGACGACAGCAGCCTCTCACTTGCAGCAAGTATTTCACGGGATTTCAGAAGTTCCCGTTTTGAAAGAATCTCTTCCGTTACATCTTTGATTATCCCTAAAACACTGGTAACTCTTTGATGATTATCAAATTCCGGAAAAAGCTCCCATTCAAGAAACAACAGTCCTTTCTGGGTTTGCTGAGAAAACTCTTTATGGACGGGTTCTCCTGAATCAATGACCTGTTGAACGGATATCTCAAAAAATCTGACCTTTTCTTCATCAAATCCCAATTCATCATACCCTGTACCTATCAATTCATCAGCTTCAAAAGGAAGTAGTCCGGAAACATTAGGTGAAGCATAGATATGTTTTAGATTTTTACTGTACCGGAAAATTACGAAGGGCAGGTTTTCAACCAGTTTTTTAAAACGGTTTTCCGACTGTTGTAAATCGGTCTTTAAACTTATTCTTTCAGATATATCCGTGAATATCAATAATATATTATCTTGCTTAACCTCCTTTCCCACAATACGGCCGGTGGATTCAAACCAAAGATAGCGGTGGTTTGAGTTCCGGAATCTGAATATCATCCCCAGGGGCTTTCCGGAACGAGTCAATTTTGCCAGGTAATCATCAAAGGCAATGCTGTCATCAGGATGGACATAGCCTGAGATTTTTTTGTTCAAGAGGTCATTCTGACTGTAGCCAAGAAGTTTCGTCAGAGCTCCGGCGGTGAGCAGAATTTCCCCTACCTGATTCGTAATAAGGAAAATTTCGTTTGATAATGAGGTGATATTTTGAAGGAGCCTGACTTCCTCTTTCAGGGTTTCAATGGTCTTATGGGATAGGCGGAGTTTCTCCTGTAATTTATCGCTCACTTCCGGATATTCTTTCGACATTTCCTGAGGAAATCCTTTATTAAATTAATACCGCTTTATAAGCACAAAATAAGGATTTTTTGATTTATTTCCTACTTTAGAATTGTTCTTTAAGTGAATTTTTTATTTTTGCTTTTTGCCATTCTTAAACTGCACCTGAAATGCGACTACAACTAATTGATATCCTGATAATCCTGACTTATCTGCTTATTATAAGCTTCCTTGGGTTAATTCTCAAAAAGAGAGCCCAATCCAGTAAAGGAGAATACCTGTTGGGTGGAAATAAGCTTCCATGGTATATGCTGGGTCTATCCAATGCCTCCGGAATGTTTGACATTTCAGGTACTATGTGGCTGGTAACTGCTTTGTTTGTTTATGGTCTCAAATCCATCTGGCTTCCCTGGTTATGGCCGGTTTTTAATCAGATCTTTCTGATGGTTTACTTGTCTGCCTGGCTTAGGAGATCTAATGTTACAACAGGAGCAGAATGGATAACCTCCCGGTTTGGGAACGACTTCGGTTCAAAGCTTTCCCATATGGTTATTGTAATTTTTGCCATTGCCAACAGCCTGGGTTTTTTGGCTTACGGCTTTATAGGACTGGGTAAGTTTATGGAGATATTTATTCCCTGGGAGTTTGTAAATCAGTATCTGAATCTGGATATACGCCCTGAATTTATTCCTCACCTGTATGGAATTGCATTTACCGTTTTTGCCGTATTTTATGCTGTTCTCGGGGGAATGGTCAGCATTGTCCTGGCCGATGTTATCCAATATACCATAATGACAGTTTCTGCATTCATTATTGCCATCATTGCCATGAAGGCTCTGGACGGCAATATCCTGAATGTTCCTGATGGCTGGGCTTCACCCTTTTTTGACTGGACCCTGGACATAGACTGGACAACAAAAATAGCCGATGTTCAGGCTAAAATCAGAGAAGATGGATATCAATTGTTTACAGCTTTTTTTATGATGATGGTTTGCAAGGGCTTTCTTGTGAGCCTGGCCGGGCCAACCCCTACCTATGATATGCAAAAAATACTCGCCACAAAATCACCCAGTGATGCAGCAAAAATGAGTGGTTTTGTAAGCGTGATCCTGATGCCAACCCGTTACCTTATGATTGCCGGATTCGCAGTTCTTGGAATCCTTTTTTATGATCAGCTTGACCTAATGGTCGCCGGGAATTTAGACTATGAGCAGGTATTACCTTCGGCAATAAACCAGTTTGTTCCGGCCGGATTATTAGGATTACTGTTGGCCGGACTCCTTGCAGCTTTTATGTCGACCTTTGCAGGAACACTAAATGCTGCCCAGGCCTATATTACAAATGATCTTTATCTGAAATATATAAACAGGAAAGCAAGTAACAACCAAATCAAATTATCCAATTATTCTTCCGGGATAATATTTGTAATTATCTCTATTTTCGTGGGTATGGCTTCCAAAAATGTGAACCAGCTCCTGCAAATCATAGTATCTGCACTTTGGGGTGGGTATGTAGCTTCCAATGTACTTAAATGGTATTGGTGGAGGTTTAATTCCTATGGTTTCTTTATGGGAATGTTATTTGGAATGGCAGCCAGTGCTGCACCCCTGCTTTGGACCGGGCTGCTCGAAGGACTTTTCCCCTCTGCAGCACCGGATATCCGTTTTCTTTATTTCTTTCCGGTAATTCTTGTGATATCTTTGATCGGTTCCATTTTGGGAACCTATCTGTATAGGCCAACCGATATGGAGGTGCTGAAGAAATTCTATCATAGCGTAAGGCCCTGGGGGTTCTGGAAACCCGTCCATGAACTTGTGGTAATGGATCATCCAGGATTCAAAAAAAACACCAATTTCAAAAGGGATATGTTTAACATCCTGATGGGGATTATCGGTCAGACAGCTTTTGTTGCGATGCCTATTTATTTGGTGATCAAGCAAGTAACTCCACTCCTAATTACGATCGGACTCGTTGTGGTGGTGTTTGTTGTAATGAAAAAAACCTGGTGGGATAAGCTGGAGGATTAAAAACCCTGTAAAATTAGGGTGTATTGTCATTCTTTTGGAGAATGTCCGATTTACGTTTATCGCTTAAGACAACTGAGGAGAATTCTGCATTCATTAACTCCGCATTAATTCGACTTAAAACACTTATGGAATGTTGATCATTCTCTGGAGGAGGCAGGATACTTTCCAATTTAGCATATTCGGGCTCAAGAATTGCCTCAATCAATGCCAGTTCCGGCAGGACAAGCTCTTTTTTACCATCTACTTTAAGGTTAAGTTTTGTATAAATAAAATTCCATGGCTGAATCACACCCGACAGTAAATCACTTAATTCCTCAAATTCAAAACTTAACTCGGATCCCACGTTTAGAGGTAAAATGATTAGTTCTAACTCTTTGTTGTTTAGTATAAAATCAAGTGCATGCAAATCGCTTCTGCAGTTTAATTCATTCTTATTCCATATCCGGGCTTTGGGATCTAACAAGCTGCCTAAAAAATATATTTTAAGTTTACCTGCAATTTCAGGTTTCTGAATAATGGCTGAGGCGACATTGGTCAATGGGCCTAAGCAAAGAATAGATAGCCGATCTTTCCTGCCTGTTTCAGTGGCCTTCTGAATGATAAACTCACTGGCCTCGGAAGTAATGGGTTTTTCAGGCTCAAGGATCCCGAGCATTCTGCCGGCTCCTGGCTTTAGAAAAACATCTGTTCTTTCGAGCGCTTTTAGAAAATCTCCCAGGATTGTTAAACTCGAATCCAGACCATTTACACCAGACTTAGGATGTAATTCATTATTTACCACAGTGATGCCTTCAAGAATAATCTCCTTTGATTTAAGGGCTCTGGATAGGGTAAATAGATCACCATCCGAAAACCATGCATCCGTATCGATGATCATTTTAACGGATTCTTGCCGAAATAATCTGTCACCGGCAATATTGGTAAAGGTGATAACCAGGACAGAGATTACACCGATAATTAAAAAGAAAATTATAGCCCTTTTAAAGCCATATTTCATGCTGGAAAAAATGCCCATACCCCGTAAATAAAGATCCCTTCCTACTTATGGTCCTCAGTCAGGAAAGGTTAGTATGCGAGAATTTTACTATTTCTTCTTAAGATATTTTTGATTCATTTCAATAAGTTCAATCCGGGTCTTGACAGATTCACCCGTTCTGAATCCATCTGCAGGGGTGTTCATAACATAATCTACCAATTTGTCGACGGAAGTACTGGCAACATGCATGCGGGTGTCTGATGAAGCATAATAGATCAGGACCTCTCCGTTTTTTCTTTCAACCCAACCATTGGTGAAAAGTACGTTGGAAACATCCCCTATCCTCTCTTCACCTTCGGGAGCCATAAAGTACCCACCCGGACTATATATCAACTTATTGGGATCCTTTAGGTCGGTCATGAACATATAAAGTACATACCGAAGCCCAGCAGCACAATTTCTAACTCCGTGTGCGAGATGCAACCAGCCATGAGCCGTTTTGATCGGGGCAGGACCCTGCCCGTTTTTCAATTCCTTTATCGTATGGTAGATCTTTTCATCAACTATGGTCTCCTCCCTAATAACCGGATTTTCAATTGAGTCAGCCAGTCCCCAGGCAATACCCCCACCTGATCCGGTTTCAATAAACCCATCCTGTGGTCTTGTGTAAAAAGCATATTTTCCGTTTACCAGTTCAGGATGTATCACTACATTCCTCTGTTGTCCCCCGGTAGTAACCAGATCTGGTAATCGTTCCCAGTTTTCAAGATCCTTGGTGCGAACAATTCCTGCGGAAGCCACCGCAGAGGAAGTATCCCCTTCGGGAGCTTTGGGATCCTTTCTTTCCGTACAAAAGACTCCATAAATCCATCCATCTTCGTGTCTTGTCAGTCTCATGTCATATACGTTGACATCCGGATTTTCGGTTTCCGGTAGAAGAATGGGTTTTTTCCTGAAGGTCCAATTATCTATGCCGTTCTTACTTTCGGCAATGGCGAAAAACGATTTTCGGTCCCATCCTTCTACACGAACGACCATGCATACCCTTCCATCCATTTCTATGGCTCCGGCATTAAAGGCTGCATTAATTCCCAGTCTTTCCATCAGACAGGGGTTGGTTGAAGGGTTAAGATCATACCTCCATTCCAGGGGTGCATTGGCAGCTGTCAGAACCGGATACTTATACCGGAAGTAGATGCCATTTCCGGGTTTAATTTTTTTATTTTTTCTCTTTATGAGTTTTTTGTATTCTTTTTCAAGTGCAGTATGTCTTGCAGAGAATTTTTTCTTATTCATTTTCGGAGTATTAAAATCTGATTATTAAGGTAGACAAATATAGAATTTTCCATCTATGTCGCAAAGTCCGTTATCAAAGTATATTCCAGGTATTTCTTCCACTTTACAATATTTTTCCGGACCTCTTCGTGTGCAAGGCTCCTTCCCGGTTAATTACGAAGGGTGAAATCAGACCTTTTAAGAATGGACTTCGGGAGTCATTGGAAGCTCCCTAGCATGGAATGTATCTAAATCAATGGAATGGAATCCAATTATTTGCAAATCTATAAAATCAGTCGAAAGGATTGATTATCTTTATAGATTCAATCAACCAATTAAACTAACGATATGCAAAACTACATCAGAAAAATTCTGACCAATTTCTATTCCCGGAAGGACAGAAATTCCAAAATTCTGATCTTACTGGTTGGGATCCTCTCCACCTTATGGTTCCTTTTCCGCGTAATTCCAAAACCTTCCAGGGCGAGTTATCCATGCGTCAGGGCCGCAGCCCCTTTTATGACTACCTTTATTGTATGGATCTCAGGTATGATGGCTTCTCTGGTGGTTTTCAAAAAAGCCCGCAGGTTTTTTAAGGAATCCAGATATATGCTCGGATTTCTGGCCTTGGCCGCTGCCCTGAGTTTTGCGATTTATGCGTTTAATCTAAACCCGGTTTCCGTGAAAGCATCGGAACTATTTATGGAGGAATATGAACATCCCGCCAATGAACCTGTGGGTACTGCACTGGATGTGGCTCCCGGACGGGTAGTCTGGACCTGGAATCCGGATGCCACCAATTCAGCATGCACGCAAACTGTGAATAAAGATGGTTATATTGATGAGGATGATGATGTTTATTTTCTCCGGAAAAACAATGATGAGAAAGTAATCAAGGATATGATGGCATTCTCCATAAGAGAACTACTATCTGTAAATACAACTTCTGAAGCCTGGGATATGATTTTTCACTTCCATAATGTAAGGAAATGGAATGACTACGTGGGTTATCAGTCCGGAGAAACCTTCTATATTAAAACCAATAATCAGGGAATTGGTCTCTCACACACATTCAGCAGTGATTTGAGACAGGAGGATAAAACGGTTTGGGGTAGTTTCCCTCCGCATATGACCGCAACCTCACCCTATTCAATCCTTGCTGTCATTGACCAATTGGTTAATGAAGCCGGAGTACCTGAGGATATGATCTATGTCGGAGATCCTCATAATAACTTCAATAATATTTATTTCGAAATTATCAATGATGAATTTCCGGATGTGAACGTGATTGGAATAAATGGCAATAAAGTGGTTGATTGTGAAGATCATGGACGAACTCTTTCCATTAAATCCAATGTGGAGACCGTTTTTTATTCCGACCGTGGAAGTGTACTGGGATCCAATGCTAAAGCGGATAAACTTTATTTGCAGCTTGAAGAGGCTGATTATGTAATCAACATTGCTGCCCTGAAAGGTCACCTTAGAGGAGGGGTTACCATGTTCGCAAAGAGCCACTTTGGCTCCCACACCCGCGATGCCGCAAGCCATCTCCATCCGGGACTCGTGGCACCTGATCAAAGTCTTCCTATGAATGAGGGATACGGTAAATACCGGGTTTTAACGGATATAATGGGACATGAAAAGCTTGGTGGCAACACCATGTTATACGTGCTGGACGCTTTATGGGGCGGAAAACCTCATGAACTAAGAGAACCCAGGAAATACGACATGGCACCCTTTAACGGTGATTACACCTCTTCCCTCTTTTTATCCCTTGATCCTGTTGCCATTTCATCGGTAGGTTTTGATTTCCTGAGAACCGAGTATAATACGGACGACTGGGGTGATGAAGCATTTCCCAATTATTATGGAACCGACGATTATCTTCATCAGGCAGCGGATCCTGAACTCTGGGCAGATGGAATAATTTATGACCCCGAGGATGATGGTACTCCAATGGGTTCGCTGGGTGTGCATGAGCATTGGAACAATGCCTCAGATAAACAGTACAGCAGGAATCTCGATCCGGTTGGTGGTAAAGGAATTGAACTGCTTCAATTTACAAGGGAGGACATCCTGAATTCCATACCCGGTTTTATGAAAGATCACCAGGAGGTTTGCTTCTACCCTAACCCGGTTGTGGATTATATGACTATTGATCTTCAGGAGCTTCAGGGTAATTCCATTACGCTTAGTATAATAAATTTGAACGGACAGCAGATCCTTTCCAGAAAAATTACAGGAACTCAGGAAAAATACGAGCTTTCATTGGATTCAGACCTCTTCACTAATGGAGTATATGTTCTAACTCTTGAAGGTAAAAACAAAATTTATTCCTCCCGTTTCATGGTTAAAAGGTAAATAGAATTAAACCAAATCATACAGGGGCCTTGAGAAAACCATAAGCCCCTGTTTACATTTTCATAAAATTTTTCGGTTTAAATTAAATCTGGATATTTAAAAATGTTAAAAATTACAATCCTGCTATTTTTGCTTGGGCTATTCCAATTACTTGACGGACAGGAAAGAAACCTGCTTACGTCCAGGTATGATACAGAATTTCTCATAAATAACCTTGTCAGTAAAGATGCTTATAAACCTTTACCGGACATATCCTCGGATTCCTGGAAAGAGATAAAGCCGGACCAAAGGGAAGCCATCATCACCTCGGCAGAGAATTACATAAATTATAATTACCCAACCATATTGGCAATTGAATATCTTGATTTTTTAAGAACAGGAAACCGAAGTCGATTCAGTTCCATATACAATAAGCGAAGAGAAGCGCTTTCAACCTTGATTCTGGCTGAAATTCTGGAAGGTAACTCCCGGTTTATGGATGCCATTGCTAATGGAATATGGGCGATTTGCGAAGAGACCTCTTGGGTAATCCCCGCTCATATTTCGGTACAGAAAGCGGGCGTAGGGCTTCCCGATGTAAGAGAACCTGTTACGGGGATTGTAGGTGCTGAAACCGCATCAATACTGGCAGCTGCTGAGTATTTCCTGGGTGCAAAACTTGACCTGGTTAGTCCCAGAATAAGAGAAAGAATGTACCATGAGGTCCAGCATCGCTTCCTTAGGGTAATGCAGGAAAGGAAGGATTTGTGGTGGATGGGATACGAAGGATCCTTTACCAATAACTGGAACCCATGGGTGATTTCCAATTATTTGAATGCTACCCTGGTGTTTGTGGAAGATGCAGGGATGCGTTCACGGCATGTTTATAAAGCCATGGAGATCCTGGATAATTTTTTGAATATCTACCCGGATGACGGAGGCTGTGATGAGGGTCCGGCTTACTGGAATCATGCAGCAGGCAGGGTTTTTCTATGCCTGGAGCAACTTTATAGTGCCACCGGAGGGAAAATAAATATCTATGGGGAAGAACTTATCAGAAACATGGGAAATTATCTATGGAAAGCTCACATCAACGATTCCTGGTTTGTCAATTTTGCAGATGCGCCCGCAAAAATGAGCCCCGATCCTTATCTGGTATTCAATTATGGTAAAAGGATACAAAGCACCCAGTTGATGGCACTCGCTTCACATTTTTATCAGCCCGGAAGAATTAAGGGGGTAAAAACCACAGGCTTTATGCTTTTGAATATCCCTGAACTGCTGGCTAAGGATGAGATCGGAGATTTTCACAGCGAATACAAAACTGAGTCATTTATTCTATTACCTGATCTTGAATTAGCAGTTGTTCGGGAAAAGCCCGTTTCAAACGAAGGATTTTACTTCAGCATGAAAGGTGGATACAACCAGGAAAGTCATAACCATAATGATGCCGGCAATTTTATTGTTTATCTCGATGGAAAACCTTTGCTTGTGGACGCAGGAGTAGGAGAATATACCGCAAAAACCTTCAGCGATGAAAGATATGATATTTGGACAATGCAATCTGCATTTCATAATCTGCCCACCTTCAACGGGTACATGCAGGAATTTGGCTATGAATATAAAGCTCTGGGATTTAAGGCTGAGGATATGATTGATTCAGCCTTCTGTTTTGCTGAACTTCATGAGGCTTACCCCGAAGATGCAGGAGTACTTTACTATTCAAGAAAAGTAAGCATGAACCGGAAGGAACAGACATTAGCCATCAACGAAAGCATAGAATTCCAGGAAAATAATAATGAAATGCGATTTAATTTTCTCTTTGCGGCCGAGCCCCAACTGGATAATGGTCTGATAAGGCTCAACCTACAGGGAATGGAAAAACCTGCTGCAATCCTCAGGTACCCCAAGGACTGCAAAATCTCTCTCGAAGAAATCCCGCTTGATGACTCAAGACTGGAACGTTCATGGGGTAAAAATCTCTACCGGGTACAGTTAATTTACCAGACAGAGAATAAGGACTCTGATTTCCTCTTTTCGATTGAAAAATCGAACTAGCAAGCATATTATTCTTAATTTAGGACTGTATTAAACCAACTGACAAAACGATGAAGAACGCTGTATTAATTATGCTGGCGACTATAGTGATGCTGGGCTCATGCTACAGGTCAGCCGATAAAAGTGATATAATTCAAATCAGGGATGGTTGGAAGTTTGCCACCGGGGATGATCCAGCCAGGGCTGAGCCTGGATTTAATGATTCCGACTGGGATACCTTAACAGCCAGGTTATTCTGGGAGCGACAAGGGTATCGCGGATATAACGGATACGCCTGGTATAGGAAAACGGTTTTTATTCCTTCATACCTCAAGAAGAATTCATTTTTTGGGGACAGTCTTCAATTTATCCTTGGAATTATTGACGATACCGATCAGACATTCTTGAATGGTAAACCTTTGGGGTCTAATGGTATAACTGTTTCTGATCCCGGAGAGGGTTTTGAGATGGAATTTGAAGGTGATCCTCTGGCCTACCAATATTACCGGATTTACAAGCTTGCGGTAGATGATCCGCGGATTTTATGGGACCAGAATAACACTTTGGCTATCAGAGTTCATGATCACGGCGGAAATGGCGGGATTTTCAATCCTTCTCCCAGTATCAGCATGGTTGATCTAAAGGAATTCATAGCCATGGACTACAGCAGGGAGCCCTTCAGGCTTTCTGAAGGCAATTATGAGAAGGATTTGTTTATAAGGAACGACCTGGCAGAAAACCTTACCGGTGATTTGACGATAAGGGTGGTTTCCATTGAGGATGATTCTGAAGTTTTTCTTAACACCGAGATGATCACCCTTCCTGCAGGTGAAGAGATCTTTTACGGGTATAGTTTTAACGCCCCCCAGAATCAAAGTTACAGGGTTGAGTATTCTTTTCTCGCCGAGGATGCCATAAATGCCGTAAGAACCAGTCAGCTTGCCCCATACATATTAACACCACCTGAAAAACCTGAGCCTTCCTTAAACGGACCAGAGGTATATGGAGCAAGTCCTGGTGCGCCTTTGCTTTATAAGGTTCCAGTTTCTGGGATAAGACCTTTGATATATACAGCTGTAGGTTTACCGGCCGGATTAAAACTGGATCAGGATAAGGGTATTATTTCAGGTACTACATATAGATCTGGTAGTTATGAGGTTATGTTGTATGCTGAAAACTCTCTCGGAAAGGACAGCATGTTATGGTATCTTGAAATTGGAGATAAAATTGCACTAACACCCCCACTGGGTTGGAATAGCTGGAATGTCTGGGGACTTACTGTCGACGACAGAAAAGTTAGAGATGCTGCGCTTGCTATGAAAGAAACCGGTCTTATTGATTATGGATGGACCTATGTTAATATAGACGATGGCTGGGAAGCGGAAGAGAGAACCCCTTGGGGAGAGTTGTTTTCAAATGAGAAGTTTCCGGACATGAAAGCTCTTAGCAACTATATTCATGATATGGGTTTGAAAATAGGTATTTACTCTTCACCCGGACCCACAACCTGCGGAGGATACCTTGGAAGTTACCAGCACGAATTTCAGGATGCAAGAACCTGGGCAGGCTGGGGAATTGATTTTTTAAAGCACGACTGGTGCTCTTACCGCACCATTGCAGTAGATAACAGCATTGAAGAACTTCAGAAACCCTATAAGGTTATGAGACAGGCCCTTGACAGGGTTAACAGGGATATTGTTTATAGTTTGTGCCAGTACGGTATGGGTGAAGTGTGGAAATGGGGAAAAGAAGTAGGAGGTGATATGTGGAGAACAACAGGCGACATTGTGGATACCTGGGAAAGCATGTCGGAAATCGGATTTAATGAATACAGAAGCTCAGCCTATGCAGAACCGGGTTACTGGAATGATGTGGATATGATGGTGGTGGGATATGTAGGTTGGGGACCCAATGTGCATCCAACCAGACTGACTCCCGATGAGCAGTATACACATATATCCCTTTGGACGCTGCTGGCATCACCTATGCTTTTGGGTTGTGATATGACAAAACTGGATGACTTTACCCTTTCTCTTCTAAAGAACCGGGAGGTACTTGCAATACATCAGGACAGGCTGGGAGATCAGGCTGACCGGGTCTATGTGAAGGATCAGGTTCAGGTTTGGGTAAAGGAACTGTTTAATGGAGATAAAGCGGTTGGGATCTTTAACCTTTCAGACAACTATAAAAATATTGAATTAAGCTTTTCTGATTTAAACCTAAGTGGTTCTTACCAGTTGAGAGATGTGTGGAAACAGGAAGATCTGGGCAGAATTGAGGATATGATAAAGGTTGGAATCCCCTCTCATGGGGTGAAGGTATTCCGGATATCTGAATAAGCCCGGACCTGCACAAGGCTGTTGGATGGTGCCGTTGTATGGCACAGGCATTGCTTTCTTTTAACAATATTCATCCTAAAAAAGAAAGCAATTATATGAATTCTAAAGAAACAATGCTGGATTTTTCAGAGATCCCCTCTGCCCTGAGCGAAAAAGCTCAGCTGATAGAGTTATTCTCCAAATTGAATGTTTTTCTGTTTCTGGATTTTGACGGGACACTTTCACCCATTGTAAATCACCCGGAAGATGCGGAAATGTCTGATGACATGCGAAAAACATTGAACGAGCTATCATCCAAAATCCACGTAGGTATTATTAGCGGACGAGATTTGGATGACCTGGCAGACCGGGTTGGAATTGATTCGGTTATATATGCGGGAAGCCATGGATTCAGAATCAAAGGACCTTCGGGATTGAACAGGGAAACTAAAGATTCCAAAAGACTTAGCTCCAAGTTTCAACGAATTTATAAGGAGCTTAAGGACTTTTTTGACAAGGAAGTGTCGGGAGTGGAAATCGAAAGAAAAAGATACGCAATTGCTATTCATTATCGGAATGCCTCCGAAAACGCCTCAGGTCTGATAACTCCCAAAGTGAATGAGATCCTTAAAAAGAATCCTGATTTCAAAAAAGGAACAGGGAAAAAAATAATTGAGATAAAACCGGATGTAGACTGGCATAAAGGAAAGGCACTCCTCTGGATACTGGATGCTATGAATAAAAAAGAGGATCCGGATACACTTCCAATTTATATTGGGGATGATTTGACAGATGAAGATGCTTTTAAAACTCTCACTGACAAGGGTCTCGGAATCCTTGTGGCCGATCATGGGCATAAAACAGCTGCCGATTATCATTTAAAAGATGTAGATGAAGTTCTGTTATTTTTAAAGATATTAGTGCGAAATGTCCGGCCGGTAGGAGAGCGAATAAAAGAGGAATAGATGTGGATATTTATCCACAAAACCGGAACTTTTTACCCAATTCATCATTTATAAATCGGTCCTTTCAGCCTGAAACTTTTCTAAATTGGAGGGATGAATAAAACCTTTCTCAGCTGCATGTTCAAAGGCACCGTAGGTAGATTCAAGCTCAAGGTATTCCGTAATAATCTCAGGGTAATCTTTAATTACCTCCCTGTAACTGTCGCCGGTAAATTTTCTGATTTTTCTGATGTACACTGCCTCGATTCGTCGGGGGTATTCCTTCACCAGTTTGAGATAAATTTCGGGATCCTTTTGTCCGCTATCTCCGATAAGGATGCATCGGGTTTTTGGGAACAGAGTAAGTAAAAACTTGATTTTATGATATTTATGTTGATGATTACCCTGACCTGACTTCCAAAATTTCCAAATTGGATATTGCATTTTTCGTAATAAAAATACCCCTCTTGGAATGTTATTATGATCGAAAAAATCTTCAAGCAGATCATAAAGATTCCACTCACTGCTCGAAACGTAGAAGAAAGGATATCCGGCACTCATATCCTCCCCCCTTTCCAGGGCCTGATAAAATTTTCCAACACCCTGGAAAGGTTCCCGCGTGCGGGCGTTCAAAAACAGCATTAAACGCAATTTTTTCAGGGTTTGGGTTGAATGCGAGATAATGATGGTGTCGTCTATGTCGGATATGATCATCCTTTTTGTGTCATCGAGAACGATCCGGATTTTAGCAACTGCTTTTACTTCTCCTTGATTCTCAACCAGTTTATCAAGTACTTCTAACTCAGCTGTAAGCCATTTCTTTCCATCCAATTCCTTTTTCTTGTTTGCAGTTTTAAAATGAAATTCAAAGTACCCAGGTTCGTCGGTGGTTTGATACAAGGTTTCTCCCATACAAACCGCTTTGATGTTTATCCCGGGTAAGGCATCTCCTGAAAATCGTTTCAACATTGCAAGAATGTTTTGAAAAACATTGTTCTTGCTACTGGTTTTCTCAAGGCTTTTATCCTCCGTTACAATCCCTTGAATATAAATACTTTCATTGTTTCCAAATCCTGTAAATGGCTGTATCTTCGGAATGCCCAACCAGCCTGCTTTGTGTTTTATATATAACCTGAATTTCCGAATAGGTGAAGTAATAAATTTATAAATGGGTTTGATAACCTTCATAATCCCTGCATTGATTTTGTATGACAAACACAAGGAACAGGCCATTAATTTAAACTTTCATAATTTGAAAAAAATTCTTCTTATAATAAATCCGGCTTCGGGCCGAAAAAGAAACCAGGATTCATTATCAGCTGTAAAGAAAATCCTTGAAAAATCAGACTGGAAATTCAGCATATACCAAACTACCGGGAACAACGACCCTGAAGACATTCAGAAAGAGATTGATGCATTCAAGCCCGAACGGGTAGCTGTTTCTGGAGGAGATGGTACCGTAAACATGGCAGCCTCTTTATTAATGGAAACAGGGATTCCCTTGGCAGTATTACCCGGAGGATCTGCAAATGGCCTTGCAAAAAATCTGGAGATCCCTGAAAATGCCTCTGAAGCACTTCATATTGCTCTTTCAGGAAAGGTCAGGGAAATGGATGTAATTGCCAGCAGTGAGGGCAGAATTTGCCTACACCTTTGCGATGCAGGTCTGAATGCAAGGATAGTAAAAAGATTTGAGAAGCAAGAGTCAAGGGGCCTTATAGGCTATGGGAAACAAATGATCCGGGAATTATTCTCCGGTAGATCAACCTTCCATTTTACTGCAACTATAAATCAAAAAACGATTGATAAGCGGGCTGAGATGGTACTGATAACCAATATGAAAAAGTTTGGTACCGGAGCTATGATTAGTCCGCAATCCCTGATTGATGATGGTATTTTTGAATTCCTTGTTATTAAACCCTATACATGGAAAATAATTCTGGATTATTTTCATCTTTTGACCACAAGCAAAAGAGACAGAATGAATTTTTTTGAAATGTACAGGGGAAACGAATTGACAATTACTTTCAATAGAGAAACCGACCTGCAGATGGATGGAGAAATCCTTGAAAAGGTTTCACAGATTTCCTTCTACATAAAAAAGAAAGCGTTAAAAGTCTTGGTCCCCGCGAATTACTGAACCTGTAAACCTGAGAATTTTATCCACACTTTTCGGAGATAATCAACACAATTTTATCTTGTGCCCTGAAGGTATTACAATCGTTTATATGTCTGAAATACAGCAATATAATGAGGATACCCGCCCCCTTTTCTTCAGATGCATGGTACGACTGTTGCACGTTATAACTCTGATTTTTCAATTAATAAAACACAGTATTATGAAAAAAAAATTTATGGGAAAAATAGCATTTGCGACAGCGGCAGCAATGATTGTATCCTCCATGGCACAAACATCGTTTGCTCAGGAGTATACATATTATTATGAGATTGAAAAGCTTCAACAGGAAAATATGGAATATCTTGAAACCATTAATGAAATAATATCTGATTATCCGGCCTTTTCCTATGACTACACCTACGAAGAGGGCAAACTAAAGAATGTGACTGTCAAAGGTGTTGAAAGTGATCTGGACCGTAAGAGGCTGGAAGTAGTTATTTTCGACTTAAAGAGTAATCGAAATATGATGAAAACGGACCAAAACCGGGTAGGCGTATTTTACTCGCCTGAAAGTCCAGCAATTCCGAAAAATGGAGAAGAAAAGCTAAGAGAACAGATTCAGAATAATCTTAGTTACCCGGAAGCACCGGAAAACTGGGGTGTTGAAGGTACCGTACTGGTAAGCTTTGTGGTGGATGAAAATGGGGAAATACCCTTTATCAGTGCCAATACCAATATTGAGACCACACAGGAATTTCTCATTAAGGATCTACGTTTTTTCAGGACAAGCCTGAAAAAAAACCGCTTAGCGGGATGATACATTA
>CAZNFR010000042.1:0-28841 GCA_964572225.1 uncultured Bacteroidaceae bacterium | reverse complement strand
TTAAATCTGTGATACTTCTGAGGCACTCAGATCCCTTAGGAAATTGCAACCAAATAAAGAACTAGTGTTTTCCATATCCATCATGTAAGCCTTCACCTCTAAGGATCTTTTCCTTGCTTCTTTCTATTCTGGCAGTGCGTGTTTTAGATTGTTTGGGTGCGGAAAAAAACAAAATATACCCACGCTGCCGACCGGGTGTCAGTGCTTCAAATGAAGATTTGAGTACAGGGTCTTCCTCGAAAATGGCCTCGAGCTCTTCGGGAACAGGTTCCGGATTCTTTTTAAACTCGACCTTGAGGCCTGCCTTTTCGACCTCAATGGCTTCTTTGATCAGTTCCCTGATTTCTTTTTCCGTTTTTTCTATGTCTTTGGGGTGGGTATATTTTAGATACCTGGCTGCCTGTGCGTTTTTGCCGGGTTTCTCCAGCAGATTCTCCTGATCCTTCAGCAATGATCCTTTTAAAAAACTAAGGTTGGCTGAATCTTTAAGTGCACTCAACAAAACTACATTTTTTCCCTCATGGGTGTAACAGGGCACCCCCCACTTCACTTCTTCCTTTAGTCCACAATCCAGCACAATTGCCCTAAGCATCTCCAGCTCGGTCGTCCAGTTCAACACCTTGCAATCGGGCGTCCCACCCAGCTCACATCGCATACAGCCGTCTATCAGATATTTGTCTACCTTGGGATCCATTTCATTCATAACTTACTTTTTTAGTTTATCCCCAGGGTTTCCAAATGTTTTACCTTATGATACCTCAGTGCTGCTTTAACGCATTCCCTGAGTTCCGGAACGGGAAGGGAATCGTTCAGCTTGAAAACAATAGCCCTGTTTCCTTCATAATTGAAGGTATCTCCAAAAACCATCCTGAAGGTGTCCACCAGTCTGCTGGTACATTTGAAATACAGGGCATACTGATCGGGCGACTTCTCCTTCCAGTCAATTCTCAAAGTGCTGCCAATTTTTGTGATAAATCCGGGCTCACCCCATTTTAAGGCCAGCTCTATCTCTGAAATTTCCGGCATCTCCTCGGCCGATTCCAGGATCAGTTCCCTCAGGTCAAGCATTTTTTGTCTTACAAATTCCGGATATGCGGAAAACACCTCTTCTACCCCGGGTTGTATTTTCGTATTAAGGTCACTCATTACTCACTCGAATTTCATTAAATCATTCTATTCTACCTTGTGGAAGATCTTGCTGACTATCTTCCAACCGCTTTCAAACTTATAGAGTGAAATGTAATCGATATAACTCAGCTTTTCACCCACAAAAAATTCCAGCTTGACCACGGCCGATGAACCGCTTACATCGACATTCAGGAAATTCACAGTCACCGCCTTATCCGCTGCCAGCGGTAATTCCCCTGCTTTACGTTTGTTTACCTGCCTTTCCTGCCATTCGGAAATGGGATATTTCCTCATCTGATCTCCTTCGCCAATGATTAATAGCGCAAAATCAGGATGGAATCCGGATTCAATCTTTTTGGCATCCCCCTCATTTTGTAAGCCTTCAACATAGGCGGTCTGAATAACTTCTTTGATGACCTCTTTTTCGGCATCCTGGGAATAGCCCGACACCACAATACAAAGGATAAAAGCTGCGATCCATAATATTTTCATGGCTTTTGTTTTTAAATAGTTTTTTCTATTCCATTCGGTTAACCAAATATTAATATCATCGTACAAACCTCAAAAACCCGGATAAGTTACTAAGAATATATTATTTGAACCGGTAAAAGGGCGTTAAAGTTGAGAGCTGGTTTTATTTTAACTTTTAGTAATATCCACTTAAGATTACGGCAATAAACAAACGATAATTTTGATATTTTTCATTACTTAACCTAAATCACCCGACATGAAACTTAATGCCTGCTTAGCGATTATCGCCCTGATGATCCTTACTTTTTCCTGCAAAAAAGACGAAGATGACTCCTGTGGCAAAACCCTTGTTGAGATCACAGACGATATCGTTGTACCCACCACCTGGACCTCAGACAATATTTACGTTATTTCCTCAGGGAATATCTGGGTGGAAAACACACTCACCATTTTGCCCGGTACTGTAGTAAAATTCAGAGGTGGATACGGACTTGAGGTACAATTAAACGGTACCATTATGGCGAACGGAACATTGAGCGATCCCATCATTTTCACTTCTATAAAAGATGATTCCCATGGTTGTGATGATAACAACGACGGGAATTCAAGTTCACCTTCAGCGAAAGACTGGTCCAGAATTCTGGTTACCACCGACGGTTCGGTATTTAACCACTGTCACTTTTACTTTGGAGGGGGTAATACCTGGCAATCTACGCTGGAAACACGAGAGGTTATGATCACGATTACCAATTGTGAATTTGTGGATAATGCCGGCGGAGTATATTTGGGAAGTTTCTATGGTGCCCTGACCGCCTGGAATGCCTCTCCTTCCTCAATTATAAATGACAATACCTTTTATCGCAATATCCTCCCTCTCAGTGTCAATGCCAGCATAAATCTGGGTGAAGGTAACGGGTTTTCCAATCCGGATAATTCCACCGAGACCAATGTCATGAACGGAATATTTGTGTATGGGGATATTGAAGTTAATACAAGCTGGAGCGATACGGAAGTACCTTTTGTAAGTGAAGCCTCCACCTTGTTTGTCCGCGCCCCCTGGTCTCTGACCGATGGGGTTATTGTAAAAATCACCGAAGGGAACAGCATCACCATTCTGGATGGTGGGGAAATGACCTTTTCAGACCAGGTGATCTTTACCTCTTTTAAGGATGACAATAATGGTGGCGACACCAACGGTGACGGCACCGCCAGTAGTCCGACGAAAGGCGACTGGGAAGGAATCTGGGATCCCAGAATTCCCGGGAATACTTTTTACCTGAGTGGAAGTAATATTTTGTTTGCGGAGAAACCGTGAGGGAAGAATGGGGATTTGGGGATTTGGGGATTTGGGGATCTAGGGATCCATGGAGATGAGGTACTTTGACATCCCTAAATCCCCAAATCCCTGTATCCCCATTCTTAATTATTCCCCGCCCTGCGACATACTCTTGCTTCTTTCGATGGATTGAAGTGCGAGGTAATTATCGCCGAATTTCTTGAGGTTTTCCATTTCCACATCGTACTGGTCTTCGTGTCTTTCTTCGTCTGCCACGAGTGATTCAAACAGCTTCTTGGAGACGGAGTCGGCATTTTGTGCGCATTCGTTGGCCCAGAGGTTGTAATCGTTGGCGCTGGATTCTTCCATAGACCGCGCCAGTTCGAGCATTTTGCTCACTTCGTGGATCTTTTCCACTTCACCCGAAGCTACCATCTCCACCTCCCCTTTCAGGAAAAGGATGCGTTCGGCAAGCATTTCAATATGGATCATCTCTTCAATGGCTGTTTTTTTGAAAAGACCCGCAAGAAGATCATATCCCTGGTCGTCGCAGTGAAAATGAAAATACATGTACTGGTGTACGGCCGTCAACTCATCGGCAACGGCTTTGTTTAGCAGTTCTATGCTTTTTTCTTTCATGGTAAGTTAATTATTTTTGGTTAGACATCTGATATCAAATATAAAGAGGATTTCTGATCTGACCATAAATTTTGGAATATACTCCTTTGGCACCTGGGCTTCCATAATTCTTTAATGCGCGCAGACGATTTGCACAGGGTAAGACATCCCGAGAATTTCGGAGAACAGCGGAGACGAAATGAGATCGTGGAATCAAAGTAAACTTCGGGGATGATGCGATAATATTGCACGATAACCAACGGGGACCGAAAGTTACCAATCATCCTGTTCAACAAACTACCGGCCTATATCACTCCCATTCCCAGGGCAATGGATACCAGGATGAGCATGATTGCCACGAGGACCTGGATGTATTGTATGGTCACTTTTTTCAGGAGCTTATTACCAAGGAAGGCTCCAATTATTGCAGACAACACTGCCAGTGATACAAGGATCAGATTATCCGTGAGTCCGGATTTCGTGAAGCGGGTTGCATAAACCCCCAGGCGTGTGAAATCTACGAAGGAAGAAACCACCACCCCGGTTCCGATAAATGCCAGTTTACTCAATCCGGCCTTTATCAGGAAGGCACTTCGAAAAGCTCCCTGATTACCTGATAATCCCCCGAAAAACCCGCTTAATACTCCACCCAGGATGAGGTTGTTTTTTCCAAATTCTATTTTCTTCAAGACTGGAAACAAGTCTATAAGGGCAAAAAAGATCAAAAGTATTGAGATCAGGAATTTCACAGGAAACACTTCGAAATGATTACCAAAGAGATCGTATTCGAATAGAGGTTTGTTGTCGGGTATGTGGATCAGCAACCAGGCTCCGGCGAAGGAGGCAATCACGGCTGGGATACCAAAACGGAGCAGCACTTTTTTATCGGCATTCTTCCCTACCAGGAAAATCTTGAAAATATTATTGAAGAAATGCACTACCCCGGTGAGGCCAATGGCCAGATCGACCGGGAAAAAGATCATAAATACCGGTGTGAGTATGGTCCCCAGTCCGAATCCCGAGAAAAAGGTGAGGATGGAGGTGAGGAAGGCGGCTATGCAGATGATTAGGATTTCCATGGGGTAAAGATAGGGAAGATTGGGGATTTGGGGATTTGGGGATTTGGGGATTTGGAAAGTGGGAGTTTGAAAAACTTGCGCTTTCAAACTCCACACATACTCAGAAAACTATTTATAAACGGAAAACGTTGGAGTCAATTACTCAATTAGGGTTCTTACAATAAAACCTTTATTGGTTCCACCAATGGCAATTTCTTGATCATCTTGATGAATAAGGATAACATGATCAAGCCAATCACCGGGAACTTCGGGGTTTACCTTGCCTGTATTTTTCCATTTCCGGCCATTATCATTGCTGTAAAAGACATACTTTTCATCAGTATAGGTTGAAAAGAGGATCCCTCCCTTATCCAGGTAGACAAAATCATCTGCTGCGCTTCCGGGCGCATCGATTGAGGTAAATCGGCTTTTTTCTAAAGCTGAGACCAGAAATATATTCCCGGCCTCCGATCCCTGAAGAATAATACCCTCATTTGTCGCCGCGGTTGCATACAAAGGTGTTTCATCCAACTTTGCCCAGGTTCTCCATGTTAAGCCATCGTCTTCACTCCTGTATAGGGTGCCAGCCCATCCATTTACAAAAATCAGATCTTCATAACCTTCGAACCGGTATAATGCCCGGTCTGAAAAAGACGGGATTTGCCGGAAACTTTCGCCGGAGTCGGTACTACGGTAAACTCTCCCTCCCGCAGAGTGAGTATCGCTGACAAGTATGGTACCTTTATTGGTAACCCAAATTCCATAAGATAAAGCAAAACCTTCCGTATTTTCACCCTTCGAGAGTCTGGTAATGTGCTTCCAATGGTCACCTAAGTCTTCCGAAGTAAAAAAATCCGATCCCTCTGTGAGAAGGTAAGCCCTGCCTTCATGGCAGGCGATACAGGTAATTCCCTGCGGATCTTCCTCAATTTTCATAACTGAGATTTTCGTCCAGCTTTTCCCATAATCCATGCTTCTAAAAACGAATCCGGGATTTGGCTTTCTGGTTCCTGCAAGCAGCACACCCTTACCACAGTCGGCAATGGCATCTATTCGACCCTCTTTCACAATTTCAATGGATTCCCAAACTAGCTGGGAATACATTTTTTGGGAAACCCACAAGGAAAGTACACAACAGATTAGAATTTTAATGCACGACCAAATACATTTCCCTTTAAGCAGATTACCAGCTTGTTCTGGTTTGATGTTTATACTCATATTTTTATCCTTCCGTTTTTGTATTAAGAACTGTAAATATCCATGTCATTTTTGCTCATTCTTTAAATGTATTTAAACCTTAGAAGGATGGCATTTTTTCTAGCATAATCAGAAAATCCGTTTTTAAGGCATTTTCCGGATAGGATAACAAATTGACAACCCGAAAACCCAGGCTAATCGATTCGCGGTTTTGTATTTCATTTGAAAGCACGGTAATTTCTTCCTGAGAGCGTGCATAAATAAAATAGTTTTTCCGATAATTAAGGCTAGGATCCGGATTATCTTTCACCAGATGAAAGTCCAACCCGGAATGGTTAATCATCTGTAATCGAAGATGTTTTTCTGTAATTTCGGTAACCTTTATCTCGATGGAGGCCTTCAGCAATTCTTCAAGATAATCTTCCTTACCCAGAAGTAAGTTATAAAAGCCTCTTTTAAAGAAAGCAAGAGTTCTCCCTTCGAATAAAGCCCTTTTTATGGCTTCTTCAGACAGTTCTTCAGCAAATACAAGAGTCATTGGTCTGTGGTCTCCGGAAGCAAAATCGTACAGCCAATGGGAAAGGCCGTGAACATCCGAATTTGCCAAAACGCTTAAGTCTTTATCCATGCACCATATCAAACCATTGGGATACCACCTCTTCCAGTTGACAATCTCAATTCCATGCAATTGTTCTTTTTGCATTAATTCGGTAAAAATTTCAAACCATTGGGTTGTATCCGGTTGATGAACATACCATCCAGGGTGGTTCCAGAAAAGGAAGGCACCCTGTCGTTCGGCCTCATCCAGAACCTCTCTGAAGCTATCCAGCTTCAGTTTATTGACATCCTGCAGAAAAAGGGCGTTCATATGTCCGCATTCCTCTGGCAGGCCCCGTGTGATTTCAGCACCCTTTATCAATAATATTTCTCTCTTTTGGGCGGCCTCCTTAGCCATTTCATAAGGAAGATTCTGATTGTCAGGCAAAAGTGGATTCCATAACTCCACATGATCCGTAATGGAAATAATATCCAAACCTTCACGCCAGGCCTCTTCAACTCTAACATCCGGTAATACTTTCCCATCGGAAAAGATAGTGTGCATGTGAAAATCCCCTTTATAGGTATTATATCCCAGAATACCGGGAATTCTGATCTCATTTCTCTTATCCTGAGAGAACATTTGTGAAAAGGGGAAAATAAAAAAGAACAGTATGATGATTATTTGCTTCATGGTGATTGTGTTTATAATTCTGAGTATGGAGCTTTAAAATTTAATGGGAAAATGAACAGGGGCGAGGGTTTTGAATTTCATCCCTCGTCCCTGAAATGAAGCCATTTTCTAGCCTATTTCTCTTCCCACCATCCTTTAATATTAACATTATCACCCCCTAATCGATCGGTAACCGATTTATAGTTGGCTGCATTCAGTGTTTGAACACTGTTTGGGTAAGGATAACGAACCGGGAGCTGGCCGTTGTTGTCATGTCCTTCTCCGGTGTGAAGTTCCGGAAACCCGGTCCTTCGGTAGTCAAACCATGACTCCATCCCACTCCAGTAAAGGGCTATCCATTTTTGTGTAAGGATCTGCTCAATACTTCCCTCGAATGCAACACCCTCATTTTGCAAATACGCGTCGGCTCCATCCACGCCCCAATAATCCATGGATGCTTGTACCCCTTTTTCATAATGGATTTTGGTATCGGAAGAAATATACCCTTTCTGAGCAGCCTCGGCCAGGAGGAACTCCAGTTCGGCATAAGACATCCAGATTGCAGGCTGGGTGGAGCTTTTAAATCGTACATTAATAAATGATTTGGTAAAATCGGTTCCGATTACCTGGCTTAAAGGCAACCCTGCTTCCACTCCTTCATACCTTAGGGTATCTGTTCCCACGGAAGCCTGAGTAGGGGAAGCGTAAATTTCCAATCTGGGATCGTTGTATTCTTTTAGCTTATCGGTAAATGTAAGACACATATTATGCAGTTCAAAAGCCAGAGGACCACTGGTAGAATGTATGTTGACAAATGGCATAACCCCGGAATACTTTAAAATAGCGGCCTCGCTATTGGTTTCGAAAACCGGGTGATTTACAGGATCATTGACAATGGCTGCAATTTCCTGTCCGGCATTCATTTCACTCCGGTTCGACACCCTCATGTAGTACCTAATCAGAAGGGAATTTGCAAGTTTCTTCCACATCAGGGCATTTCCATCGTAGAGAATATCCCCACCGAATGAGAACCCTACATTGACATTGATCATTGAATTTGCGGTTTTAAGGTCCTCCAACACTCCCCTGTAAACCGTTTCCTGATCATCAAAAGCAGGCTGATAGACACCCTCATCGCCTTTTACCCCTTCCGTGTAAGGGATCTCCACAAAAAAGTCGGTCAGATAGGAGAACAACCATGCTCTTAGGATCAAAGCAGCAGCCATGTAATTCGGGTTATCAATCTCCTCTGCGATGTTGTACATATCTTTAATATCTTGCATCCTGTTATATAGACTCCAAACCGAGGATGAGTGGCTATTATTGATTCTGTACCAGTGCAATTCATCCACGGTATTATTCATGGATGTATATTGCATTAACTCGTTATTATGTGAAAAAGTAAGGCTCAGCATCTGGTCCAAAGACCTGTCGATGATGGTTGGCAGCAAGGTCCCGGGATTTACCGCCTGCGGAGCATAGGATTTGGTGTTTAGCTCTTCAAAGTTTTCCTCACAACTCAGGAGGATCAGGAAGGAAATAAAAAAGGATAAATATTTTATTGATTTCATGGTCATTATAATTTGGAATTAGAAACTAATATTCAGATTTATACCATAGGACCTGGTGGAAGGAAATTGGGCCCTTTCAATGCCCGGGGTAATTGTCCCACCGTCAATATCGCTGGCTTCCGGATCGAACAGTGGCCAATTTGTCCAGATAAACAAATCCCTTCCCACCAGGGCTATGCTGGCCCTTTGAATAAATACGTTTTGAAGGAAAGCAGGAGAAAGATTGTATTCAAGTCTGAGTTCTCGAAGTTTAATAAAGGAAGCATCCAGGGTATTGGTTTCTGCATTGAATCTCCTGTAGATTCCCCGCCAGTAAGTGGGTGCATCAATCCTGACGGTGTTGGGAACATAATTACCACTTTCATCCAGCATTACGCCATCTCCAATCACTCCCTCGTACCTGTAGTTCAATGTTTCCTTAAGTCCACCGCTGGCCATCATAGTCGCATGGGCAAGTGAATAAACTTTTCCACCTTTTCTTCCGTCAAAAAGCACATTAAGGCTCCAGTTGCGAAAAGCGACTTCGGTTCCAATGCCTGCAATCCAATCGGGATTGTAATTGCCCACCAGATGAAAATCCTCCGTCCACTGGGGAACTCCGTCTTTATAAACGATCTGGCCATCGGGAGCACGAAGGAACTTTCTCCCGTAGATATTCCCAAACGGTTCGCCTACCCTTGCTTCCACATTGGCTCCGGGAGCTACAGCAAGGAGGTAGGTACTTACCCCTTCTCCCAGGTCTTCCACTTCATTTTTATTGGTGGCCCAATTCCCGAAAACAGACCAGTTTAATCCACCTGATCGTTGGATAATCTGTCCTCTCAACATGATTTCAACCCCCTGGTTTGTAATGAGTCCTGCGTTCATGATCCTGGAGCTGAAGCCGCTGGAAATGTCGAGGGGGACGTTTAGGATTTGATTCTTACTTTGCGTTTTATACACGGTGAAATCAAAATCCAACCTGTTTCTGAAGAGGCGGATGTTGGTTCCCAACTCATAGTTTGTGCTGATCTCCGGCTTTAGATCAGCATTAGGCAATACATCGGGGTTTGACAGGGTTCCTCCCAAATCATTATAATCGTAATATTTCTGAAGCTGATAAGGTTCAGTATCGTTCCCTGCCTGGGCAATTGAAAGCCTGAGTTTGGCAAACGAAACAGGACTTGAACTTAAATCGGTCATTTCCGTTATGATGGCCGAAAGGCTGGCTGAAGGGTAGAAATAAGAGTTATTGTCTACAGGAAGAGTACTTGACCAATCATTCCGGGCAGTAAGATCAAGGAAAACCATGTTTCGGAATGCCAGTTGTCCAAATCCATATAAACTGTTCACCACCTTCTCTGTGCTAAAGGCTGAACTGCTGGGACGCGACCTTGAATTACCCAGGCTGTAAATCCCTGGCACTGCAAGTTCTTCTGCAAAGGCCTGTTGGTAGTCGTAAACCTGAACCATTCGGTTACCACCCAGGGATAGTGAGATATCCCAATCGGATCCAAATTCATTTGCATACGTCAGCAAAAAGTCATAATTAGATTCGGTGGAATTGATCTTTTGGGTTCGGAAATAGCCATAGGGAGCACCGACTGTGCTGTATGGGGCTCTGAATGTTCTGTTCTCACTGTAAAAATCGGTACCCCCGCGGAAAAGCACCTGCAAATTATCATTCAAACTATAGGTTGCCCGTACATTCCCGAAAAGCCGATCCTTACCAAAACCATTGAGTACTTCATTCACGACAAAATAGGGATTGCTTGCCCAGGTAAAGATTTGTTTCTGCTGGACTCCTTCTTTCCCTTCAACCCAGTAATCTTTCAGCCAGGCAGGGTCCAGATTCCGTTCCTCCCATATAAAATGATACATTACCCCACTTTGTGAGTTGTACCCACTTGTTGTAATGTTATCGCTCTCACTCTGAATATAATTTATCACTGCATCGACCTTCAGTCTGTCTCTGATCATTATCCCACTGTTTAAGGAAAGAGTATTCCTGGATAGGGAATTGTTGGGTACTATGCCCTCTTTAAAAAGGTTTGTGTAGGAAAGCCTCATTTGACTATTTTCGTTTCCCCCGGTAATTGCCACAGAATTTATCAGGGTTTTTCCGGTTCTGAAAAAGTCTTTTATATTATCGGGATGAGCTTTCCAGGGTATGGGTATTCTGTTCCCGTTCTCATCGAGGGGAGAGCCAAACTGAACGTATTCCTGCCCCTCAAATTTTGGTCCCCAGTTATAGCCTGAATTAGAAGTAGAGGGCCCGTCTTCGCTGTCTCCGAAAGAATAGTAAGCCTCCTTTCCCACACCCCCTGCTCCATACTCATATTGGTAGTCGGGCCAGCGATTTACTTCCTCAAAAAGGAGATTGGAATTAAAGTTTACACCCAAACCCTGATTTTTTTTGCCGGATTTGGTAGTGATCATAACTACTCCGTTGGCTGCTCTTGAGCCATAAAGGGCAGAGGCACCGGGTCCTTTCAGTACCGAGATACTGGCAATGTCGTTCGGATTGATTTCACTTATGCCGTTCCCAAAATCAGGTTCGGCAGAGTATGCACCTTTCCCACTGCTCGGGGTCATGATGTTGGTAATGGGAACTCCGTCAACTACAAACAATGCCTGGTTGTTATCAAGATTTAAAGAGGACTCGCCCCTAAGAACAACCCGGTACGAACTGGTAAGGGAAGTACTTCTGGTCAGATACATACCTGCGATCTTTCCATTCAGTGAATTAACCCAGTTGCTCGAATTCGAATTTGTTATCTCACTATCATCAAGTTTTTGAACCGAAAAACCCAGGCTTTTTTCCTCTCTTGATATACCTAATGCTGTAACCACAACTTCATCAATCTCCGTGGCATCCTGAGAAAGCTTTAGTTGGAATTCAGTTCTCTCGTCAAGAGATACTTCCTGCATGGTATAACCAATATATGAAACGGTTAGCACCTTTGCATTAACGGGAATATCAAGGCTAAATTCACCATTAATTCCGGTAACGGTACCCACTGGCAAATCCTTCACCTGTATGGATGCTCCGATAAGCGGTTCACCGGAAGCAGCATCCAAAACCCGACCCGTAATCTTTCTGACGGGCTGGGAAACGGAATGCACCTTTTTGCGCATTTTTACCGCGATGTTATTATTGACCTGTTTGAAGGTAAGACCTGTCTGATTTGATATCTCTGAGAGAATTTCCTTCATTGTACCAGAATGAACGCTTATTATAACTCCTTCAAGGTTCATGATCTCATCTTCATTGTAGAGAAAGTTAAAATCAGTTTTATTTTGTAATTCACTGAAAAGTGATCGGACAGTTGCTCGGTTGTTTTCGATTTCAACATACGTTTCGTTGAGCCTTTGCCCCTCCGAATCGGTTGCAAGAAGGATACTTCCGAACAGGATAGAGGATAGTAACAGGGCAAAAGTTTTCATTGCGATGCGCTTAAAAATCAATTTGTTTTTCATAGATTTGAATTGTTTTAGATTTCTACTTATAAGGCATAGATCAATCATGAAGGGCTATTTCATGATCGACTGTGTTAATGTATGGCAGCGGCAACCTGGTTGTCGCTGTTTTGTTTATTGTTTCATACCTGTCATACTTGCTGATTTTGAATTAAATTAAACATTACTTACAATCCATTTGCACGATCCTGATATGGTCATCCGAAAGAAAACTGTACTCCACCCCGTGGGTGAATGAAAGTGCTTCCAGCACTTTTTCCAGGCCTTCATTTTCATGCTGACCTGAGACCCTGCATGTTTCGGCCAATTCAATATCGATTTCAAAATGGACATTATACCACCTTTCCATTTGCCTAAAGACTTCCTGAAGTCCTGCATTTTCAAAGCGTAAGATACCATTGGTCCAGGCTATACTTTCCAGAGCATCCACTTTCCGGATCCCTACCATTCCGGTCTTTTTATCAAGGTATAATTGCTCATTCCTTTGCAAAATGAAAAATTCCTTTTTATTGGATACTTCAACCTTAACTGAACCTTCAACAACGGTTATCCTGGAAAACCGGTCTTCTTCAAAAGAGGTTACGTTGAAAGAGGTTCCCAGTACCTGTATTTTTAATCCCTGAGAATGGATAATAAAGGGCTTTGTCGTGTCCTTTTTAATTTCAAAAAAGGCCTGACCGTTAAGCTGAACCTCCCTCTTCATTCCATTGAACATTTTAGGGAATGTCATCTTTGAACCCGAACTAATCCTCACTTTAGATCCGTCGTGAAGATCAATATTACCTTGCGTTCCATAAGGTGTGTAATAATCGATCTTTTCCTGTTGGTGTGTTTCACGGATAGATGATAATTCGGTGTAAATGTGGTTACTTCTATCGCTAAGGAATATTAAAGCAAAGAAGATCAGGCTCGCAGCGATGGGAATACTCGCCATGGCCAGGGTTCTGCGGCGTGAATTTTTTACCCGGCTACGGACACGTGAAAGGATCCTGTCCAAACCAGGCCCCGGGCTTTTTTCCAACCGAATTTTATTTTTATCAATGGCCTCAATGTGTTCTGTCATAAACAAAATGACTTCTTCCTCATCCGACTGGTTTAGAAGATCGATAATAAAACCGTACTCCCTGTCTGAGCATGCATTGTTAAAAAATCTTTCCTTTGCTTCCAGGGGTAAATGTGATAACTTCATTGATTAACGTTTGAAGAAATACGTTGAAAAGGGTTCTTACCCTACCCCTAAAATGAAATATAAATTCATAATTTTTCTTTATGAACATGAAAAGACCGGAAAATGGGGTCCTTTGAATTACCTACAGTTAACAAGGGATCTAAAACCGTTGGCTTTTATACTAATGGGAAATCCGCGCTATTTAGAAAAAACAACAGAAACCAAGAAGGGAAATACTCAACTCTGCATGGTTCAACATTTGATTTCGAATATGGGATAGAGCTCCGGATATGTGCTTCTCGACCATTTTGACAGAGATCCCGGTTTGCCCGGATATCTCGCGGTAACTGAGATTCTTTTCCCGGCTAAGGCAATAGATCTCTTTCCTTCTTGGTGGAAGCGAATCAATGGCCATGGAAAGGACTTCCATGTATTCGTGGTAAACCATTTCCTGGTCTGCCGAAATGGCTCTTTCATTCGGTTCGGGTTCTCCGGAAATAAGTAATCCCGACTGAAAATCTTTACTCCTGAGGGTATCGAAAACGAAATTTCGTGCAATTTTATAGGTATAGGCTTTTAGATTCCCGGTTGGATTAATTCGGGACCTGTTTTCCCAAAGCCTTACGAACACCTCCTGTACAACTTCTTCTGCATCAGCAGGTTTTCGGAGGTAACTAAGAGAAAAATGATAAATTCCATCTTTCAATTCATTATAAATTGCCCCAAAAGCGCTGTGATCCCCCTTTTTAAACTTTCTTATTAATGCTCCATCCACTTCGATCCGATTTTTCTTTGAGGAATTATTACGCCTTAAAAATATGGAAAGGATGAGGTCTCAGTCTTAAGCCAGATTTAATAAAATATTAAGCTTGCCGAGAGAAGGAATAAGATTCTTATTGGAAAGGTCTTACTTGGGTTTTGTATTTTGGAATTTAGTATATTCTCAAATTTTTAAGTCGGGTATATGACATTTTTTAAACCTTCCCTGCCATATTTTGCAATAATTCGTTTCATACCCAAAATTCCTATCATTAAGGAAAAGAAAGGGTATGTATAAATTTTATATTGTATATTCAATCTGAATGTAATCATGCACATAATGATTATCCACGCCGAGGAAAGAGAAACACTTCCCGGGTTTTTTTCCGGATGACTGGAAAGAGATCCCTCAGGAGGACCCGTGAACCAGAGGCATTTGGTGAATCCTGAGCGGACCCTTCAAATTAAGGGTAGGTGTAAGAATAAGATCAAAAAGAGTCATCCTCAGCCTGTCGATGGTCCTTTCCCTATCTGATCCGGACTCTTTTAGGGAGCCTGATGCAGTCGGACTGACCTGCAGGCGATAGAGGCTGTGCGAAGAATCCGCAGGTGCTCAAGGTAAGCAGTGCTATGTGAATTGCGGATAGTGATAATGTAAATCAATACTTCCATTTATTCGCCAGTTTCACAAGAGAAAGCATCACAGGTACTTCCACCAAAACACCTACAACGGTGACCATAGCAGCCGGAGACTTGAGTCCGAAAAGTGCGATGGCCACAGCTACAGCCAGTTCAAAAAAATTGCTGGCACCGATCATGGCAGCCGGGGAGCAAATTGCATGAGGAAGTTTTAAATACCGTCCGCCAAACCAGGTTATAAAGAACACAAAATACGTTTGGATAATCAGGGGAACGGCCACCAAAAGGATGATCAGAGGTCTGTCAATAATCGTATTTCCCTGAAAAGCAAAAAGCAATACCAGGGTACTCAGCAAGGCAATTATGGAAACCGGTTTGAATTTCGGAAGGAAATCCTTTCTGAACCATTCCTCCCCCCGTTTATTGATTAGTATTTTATGGGTAATAAACCCTGCCACTAATGGGATCACGACAAACACAACTATACTGGCAATGAGGGTATTGTAAGGAATGGAAATATCGGTAATGCCCAGGAGCAATCCAACAATAGGGATAAATGCTACCAAAATAATCAGGTCATTTACCGAAACCTGCACCAGCGTATAATTCGGATCCCCATCTGTCAGGTAACTCCAGACAAAAACCATGGCGGTACAAGGAGCTGCCCCGAGAAGGATGGCACCTGCTATATACTCACCGGCCTCCTCAGGTGAAATAAAAGCCGAATAAAGTTTTGAAAAGAATATCCAGGCAAAAAATGCCATGGTGAAGGGCTTGATAAGCCAATTCACCACCAGGGTCAGAATCAATCCTTTGGGTCTCTTTCCAACGCTCCTGATGCTGGAGAAATCCACCTGTAGCATCATAGGATAGATCATAAGCCATATCAGTATGGCTACCGGTATATTCACTTTTGAAATCTCCAGATCGCTGATCACCGAGATGGCATCACCGGCATAATGACCAATGGCAATGCCGGTAATTATGCAAACTGCAACCCAGAGGGAGAGATATTTTTCAAAAAACCCAATTTTCTTTTCGTTGGTGCTCATTATTTACAATTGTGGTTTGATCTGATCTTCATATAATTGTGAGAAAGCTGAATGTATCAGGTCCCGCACCCTTCGGAACTCACTCCAGATAAATTCATCGGTTCCGGTCGCATGGGAAGGATCTTCGAAACCAATATGCAAACGATGTCTGACCTTTCCGAAAAAAGCGGGACAACTCTCATTGGCATCATCGCAAACCGTGACCACAAAATCCCATTCTTCCTCAAGATACTCATCTACCAACGTAGGCTTATGATGACCAATGGCTATGCCTACCTCATCCATCACCTTCACTGCTTTAGGATTTACCTGATCAGCGGGTTGTGTTCCTGCTGATCTTACCATCAGGTTCTCATCGAAGGACTGAAGGAATCCATGTGCCATTTGACTTCGGCAACTATTTCCTGTACATAAAATTAAAACTTTCATTGATAAGAATTTTATTTTAGTTTTTCAGCTTCAAGGTTTCTCATTTCCTTTACTTGCTTAATGATATAAAACATTTCTCTGGCAATCAACCTTGCCGTTTCATCATAAATCAGTTCCTCGGAGGGAGAGCCATCCGAATACCTGGGATCTTTGAAGGGAAGGGAAATTCGTTTTTCCGCACCCGGGACAAAAGGGCATGACTTGTCCGCATCGGAGCAGACCATAATAGCCATAAAGTTTTCCTTTGGATTTTGAGGATCATCAAATTTTTTGGAATACAACACATTGGATGGGAACTCTTTTCCCTGACTCACAAGATAAGCCGGATTTGAGGTATTTTTCTGTGTTGAAGTAACTATAAATCCCGCCCGACTCATTGCCGACACAGCCCGTTCATTGGCAGCTGTAACTTCAGTTCCACCGGAGTAGGTATAGATTCCCTCCACTCCGTAGAAAAAGGCAGCAGTCTGCAAAAAAACCTGGGAAAGATGGCTCCGGCGTGAATTGTGCGTACACACCAGCAGCACTCTGGCCTCACCCCGGCTGGAAAGGGAATTTAAAATATAGGCACTCACGCTGTCAAGAGTGGGTATTCTGTGTTTATCAATCTGGTCCAGCTCTTCAACCACATTAAGTGAATAGGATTGCAGCCCTTTGGTAAAACTCTGACTGTATACAGTTAAGCTTTGCGAGAAGAATACAATAATCAACATTAGTACAAACCTATTCTCCGATTTTCCGGCAAAAGAGAGGATCCTGTTTGAAGGAACCTTCAGCCCCTGCCGGCCAGGGTGAACCGATTTATTTCCTTCATGCGCGATTGCGCTTTCTGTTATAATTGCTCGTTTCATTCTCCTAAAATTTTGGATTGATTAACATTGGTGGTCATTATCATTTATAATCTCCGTTAGAAGTGATTTTATCTCTACCTCAAGAGATCTCAATGTGTGGATGGAAAGACAATAATTTACCTTTACTCCCTCAATTTCCCCTTTGATCAGTCCTGCCGATTTCAATTCCTTTAAATGCTGACTGACCGTGGTTCGACTTAAGGGAATCTCATTGCATATATCCCCGGTGATGCATGTATGTGTTTGGGCAAGATACTTTAATATTGCTAATCTGGCAGGATGAGAAAGCGCTTTGAACACCGTGGCTGCTTTTTGCAATTCAGTGCTGAATAATTCTGTTTTTGATGTGGTCATACTAATAATTGGGATTCTTAACCCTAATTACATTTAAAATTCTGATTCAAATGTAGATCAAAATATAATTATAACGTATTATTACGTCATAATTATTTATTAATTTAATCTTAACCAAATCTTAAGAAAAGGGAGGGATTGATTTACACATCCTTCATAAATTTGTAATGTGCATCGGAGAAGAGTCTGTGTCCGATGGACTTGGAATGGCAGGAATTGCAATTCATTTGAACAGCGGCATTATCTAACTTCCCCTCTTTACCATGGCAGGAAACACAGGTAGCAGCCTCATTGTTCGGGCATTCTCCGGTAACATAGTCGCCAAAATAGAGTTTATTCAAAGCCAGGGTCACTTTGCCGGCAACGTCTGCTGTAAGGCGCCTGCACCTTTCTTTTCTTTCATTGCTAGTTGCTTTATAGCCCGACGCTTTGCACCATTGTGTATTGGAAGCATGACATAAAACTGAATTGGAAATGCTTCTTACGGGTGTATGGGTGTATACGGGTTCAGAAGGCACAAAGATGGGAAAGGCTTCCTGTTCGTACCATCGGAACAAATCGGCTATCATGGTATCCCGGATGACTTTATCTGAGATCAACAAGCCCATGATAGCAGCAGCACCGTTAAGTGTGCCGCATACGCTTCCGTAACCGCCTATACCTCCGTGTCCGTATTTAAACATATGAAGTGGAAAGGAAGAATAAGGTTCTCCCAGGGTCTCTTCAAGCTGAGCGAGGATTCCTTTGATGGTTGCGTACATGCAACTCCCTTCACTGTAATACCTGTAGGCCCTTTCGGAGGATTCGGAAGGCAGCAACTCAGCATATTTCCAGGCGGTTTCTGTCTCTTCGAATTCCAGTTTAAAGGGTTCGGTTACCGCTTGCGGTTTGGTTTTGAATAATCCGGAGATAGCCAGAAGACCAAAACCGCCTCCGGCAAATGCACCGGCTGTAACTTTCAATGCTTTTCGTCGGTCCATAGTCAATATTTATCTGGTTGTATTATAGTATCCAGTTAAAAAGATAACCAAGCAGGATAATAAAAACGGTAATGGTTCCGAAAAAGATACCGATCAGTTTCCATTTCATCACTTTTTTCAACAGGGTAGCTTCAGGTAATGAGAGTCCCACAACAGCCATCATAAATGCAATTGCGGTTCCCAGGGGAACACCCTTTGCCACGAAGACCTGGATCACGGGTACAATACCGGCCGCATTTGCATACATGGGTACTGCCAGCAGAACAGCGGCAGGCACTGCGTACCATTTTCCAGCGGAGAGAAAAGAACTGAAAAAGTTTTCAGGCACGAATCCATGCATTGCTGCTCCGATGGCGATTCCAATAAGTACATACACCAGCACTTTTCTGACAATCCCCCAACCTTCGCGAATAATTCCGGGGAGCCGGTCAAGAAAAGGCGTTTTTTCCGATTCCCACTTTTGAACCGTCTTTTGAGAACTTACTTGAATTTGTTTCACCCAATCGCTGAGGTAACGCTCCAGCTTAAATTTCCCTAACAAGAAACCACCGATGGTACCCAGCAGTATTCCGCTGAATGCATAGATCAGAGTAGCTTTGAGTCCAAATAAGCCCAGAAACATGGCAACGGCTACCTCATTAACCAGAGGAGAGGTGATCAGGAAGGAAAACGTCACACCGAGTGGAATTCCCCCGTTCACAAATCCTATAAAAAGGGGTATGGATGAGCAGGAACAGAAAGGAGTAACGGCCCCGAAGAAGGAAGCGAAAAAATATTGGAAACCGTATAATTTTTTAGTATTCAGATAATCCCTTAATCTCTCAACCGGAAAGTAAACGTTTACAATGCCCATCAGGGAACTGATTAAAAACAGCAGAATAAGGATCTTCAATGTATCGTAAATAAAGAAATTAATGGATTCCGCCAATTTACTTCCGGTTTCAAATCCAACAAGATCATAAACAAGAAGATCTGCAATCTCCTGAAGATTAGAATAGAGAATCACCAATGCGGGCAAGAAAATGATAACCGAAAAAATAAGGAATAGGTGCTTGTACTGCCTCGTTCCTCCTTCGCGTAAAATTCCTAATCTCGAAAGTATCCTGTCCATAATTGCTAAAAATAAATAAGGATGATGTAATAGATCCCGATTACGATAAAAATGCCGGAAATTATCCTACGGAACCATACCTCCACTTTTTTGATTCCGGTATAAAACTTCCCCACTCCCGAAACCGTGTATGCGAGCAGCCATGCAAAAATAATTACAGGAATGCCGGTGGCTATTGCAAACACCACAGGAAGGTACAAACCCGAAGCACTGCTGATGGTTATGGGAATGAGCATTCCAAAATAGAGAACTCCACTATAAGGGCAAAATGCCAGGGCAAAGACTACTCCAAGCAATAATGCCTCCCAGTAACCCTGTATACCTTTTTTCTGAAACCTACCGGTTAGTGAGGTTAAGGCCGGAAAGTTTATTTTCAATAATCCCGTCATAAATATGCCAATGACCACAAGAAGAGGACCGATTATCTTTTCACCATATTGCTGAAACCACCCCGAGACCTTAAACTGGTCGGCACCGATAAACAGAATAACTGCAAGCAGAGTATAGGAAAAAGCTCGGCCCAGGGTATAAACCATTCCGTTGATAAAAACCCGCTTACGGTCCACCACATCTTTGCTGATATAGCCAATGGCGGTAATATTGGTAGCGAGCGGACACGGACTTATGGCCGTCAACAGCCCAAGAATCAAAGCGGTTACAAAAGGCAAAGAACTGTTGAATGCAAGTTCGCTCAGAAATCCTTCCATCAAAGAAGCGGATCAATTTTTGATTTCAGGATTTGCTTCAGCCTTTCCGGGTTGCTGCGTGCATTCATAAATCCCTCATTGGTAAGATTGACCTTTGTATCCCCGGAAACAATCAGTAATGTCTGTCCCGAGACACCGAGTTCCTTGCCTTTAGCCTTTCCTTCCGCTTCATCAATATTAAGGTCCTTTAATGTAACCTTGTTCCCGTAGAATTCTTTCAGGGCTTCACGGGAAACGGTTTCCACGGCATTGCATGTGACGCATCTGCGGCTATGATGAAAATAGTATACCGTGACTTCATTTGTGGTAAGCAGGTTATTTGCGGTTACTTTCTGTTCTGACTGAGCCTGGCTTTCCGGGAAAAAATAAAATATCGCAAATACAGCTAAAAGAAACGTTGTTAATTTCATGATTATTGATTTTGAGTTAAAATTGTTTTTAATTCGTCGGTTTTGGGTACCTGTCCGAAGAGTACCACTTTCCCGTTGATCACCAGTCCGGGGGTACGCATAATCCCATATTCCATTATTTTGCTGATATCTTCCACTTTTTCAACCGTAGCATCGAGTTGCAATTCTCCTATGGCTTGCCGAGTGGCGTGTTCCAGGGATTTACATCTGGAACAACCGGTTCCCAAAATTTTTATTTCCATGTAATTAAATAGTATAATGATATTAATATGTAATGCATTTTATTATTCGTTTTTCGCAAAACACCGAACATTAATTCTAAAAAAAATCAAATTTGCAACAAGTTTTTAAACAACTCCTGTGCCTCTTTCCAGTTGTTCCTGTTTATACAGTATCTTACCCTCGGAGTTTCTATCTCCCCCTGGATAAGCCCGGCATCTTTTAATTCCTTTAAATGCTGGGAAAGGGTGGATTTTGCAATGGGAAAAATCATGGTTACATCTCCGCTGTAGCAACAGCTCTGCCGGGATAATAATTCCAGCAGATACATTCGAACCGGATGCCCCATAGCCTTTGCATAGCGGGCAGCTTTTATTTGCTGGTCGCTGAGCGCTTCCGTTTTTAATATCATGTTCGTCATATTACGAACAAAAATAGGGATTTTGGTTAAAATAAAAAATAAATTTTGTTAAAAATTGTATTTTCCGGGAAACAGCAGGTTTCCGTTTTTTACTTTCTGCTGTTTATTATAACCTGGAGCAGGACGGACAATTTGGGCCTTAAGGATTAAGAATTTCTTTGGGCCGGAACCCAGATCCAGGATTGGAGAAAGGTAGTAAGAGCAAGGATTGTTTTTTCGGCTGCGTTCGTGAATTTTCCATGTTGATATAAATCAATTGAAAGAATAATCCATATCACCTGTAAGTCAATTACTTGATTCATATTTAAACGTTTAGATGATTATAACCAAATCGTAAGTAAACGCCATGAATAAACAAGTTAAACACGATATAAAGAATCTTTTACGGACCGGAATCCTCCTTTTTTTAGTTACGATGATATCTAATCCTGGAGTGAAAGGACAGAATCCATGGGTTCAGCAATTCGCACCCACACCAGCCCAGAGAGATGCGCATTGTGGCTGGGATGTGAGTCTGACAGATAACTGGGCATTTATAGCCAGCCCAAATTTTACCCTATATGAACATGTGGCGGCTGGTAAAGTTGAGGTTTACCGTTGGACAGAAAATGAGTGGCAATATTTCGGGGAAATCTTTGCCCCGGAACCCGCCAGTCATGAGTATTTTGGTTTTTCTATATCATCCCATGAAAATGAGCTTGTTGTGGGAGCTGTGGGGAATAGTGCCATTGACTACATGGCCGGATGTGTTTATTACTACAAATTTGATGGTGAAAAGTGGGGTTACGGTCAACAACTCATCCCTGAAGGATTGACGGGAGGTGCAGAACTGGGGTTTGATGTGGAAATTGACGACAAACATATTTTGGCAGGGGCACCGTTTGCTGCCGGGAGCAATTCCAATAGCGGGGTAGCCTACTTATTCAGTAAGGAAACCGGGAATTGGAACCTTCAAAAGAAGCTTTTCAATACCATTGATAATAAACATACCGGATTTGGAACCCGGGTAGCCCTTGGAAATGGATTGGTCTTTGTGGGAACCGTATATCACAATCCGGATGGCACCCGGACAGGAACTGTTCTCAGTTTTGAAAGGGAAGGTGAAAATACGAAGCAGGTACAGGTATTCAGCCCTGAAACCACAAGCAAATGTGATTGTTTTGGAAGCGCATTCCTGCACTCGGGCGAATTGCTTATTATTGGAGCCAGAAATGGTGATTCGGATATTGAGGATCATGGATACGTGAGCTGCTATAAATGGAACGGTGAGCGGTACGAATTTCTTCAAACTTTCACAGCGCCGGTAAAAGAAAAAAAGGGACTGTTCGGGGTATCCCTGGCTATGTTCGATAATTATTTATTTGTAGGGGCTACCGGTTCGGAAGTTAACGGATACAAGGATGCAGGTCGCGTATTGGTTTATCGATTCGAGAATGAAAGATTTGTTTTTGAAATGGATATCACTGGCATAATTACTTAAAAGCAGGGCCAGTTTGGAGCAAGTCTGGATATGAATCCGTCTGGCATCCTGGTAGGTTCATGGGGTGCAGACCTTGGTGAAAAAGATGCAGGGGTTGCACATTTTGTCAGATTCAAGATTGCACTTTAAGCCCTGTATTTAGACCTTTAGGCAGGGAATTCAGGTCTTGAATTGAGTTTGAATGAAGCCGTAGGTCTTGGGTGAGCCGGGTGGTTAGCCGAGTTGGGAGATGTTGAGAATGAATTCGATCATACTTGAAAGATTAGTTCCCTAAGGTATGGAACATTGGTTTAAGGGATTTTTAACGTATTCCTAATGATCCCTTCCCTGAACATTTATTACCTTGGCATGCGGAACATTAATTAAAACGCTAAAATTATGAAAAGATTAGTACAGATATCGTTTGTGCTAGCATTTACTGCTTCCCTGTCAGCACAAACTGTAGTTTTAACCTACGAAAACCATGCTTATGCCTTGAATAGAAATTACGTAATGAAGGCAACCTCCTATACCCATCCCGGTCCGGCAGGAACCGATCGCATCTGGGACCTTACCGTATCAAAGGAGAAGAAAAGTTCGGATGGATTGGTTACCAGTGCTGTATCCGAGGATGTTGAAAGCAGGTTTGCACATACCAATTATGCCGTAAATGAGTACGGTAACCGTTTCTTTTTTCAGGTGAATGAAAACGAAATGCTATATTACGGTATGATGAACGGGAATGGCAAACAAAACTTTGTTTACGATCAACCTTTTGTCAAAATGCGCTTTCCTTTTGCGTATGGGAATGTCATTTCGGGGAATTATCAGGGCAAGTATCTGCAAAGCACTGCTGAATACGATGTAACCGGAAGTTATACGGTTGAAGCGGATGGGCAGGGGAAGCTTATTCTTCCCGACGGAGTGGTGTATGATAATACACTGCGGGTGAAAACCATTCGTAACTACCGGATCGAAATGAGTACTCCTCAGGATTACGAGGTGATTACCTATCGATGGTATAGTCAGGATCAGCGTTATCCTGTTGCGGTTGTTCAGGAAGTTAATTATGAAGGGACCCAGGCAAGACAATTATCTGCCCAAACCGTCTATTTAATGAGTGATAAGCTTCTTGGCCCTGAACCCGGGAATGACGAACAATCCCCCTTTAGGATGTTTCCCAATCCGGCAAAAGACCTGGTTACCCTTGAATACCATTTTCCGGAATCGGGTGACCTGATGATCGAGCTCTATGATTTCT
The DNA here is from genome assembly GCA_964572225.1 of uncultured Bacteroidaceae bacterium. GTDB lineage: Bacteria > Bacteroidota > Bacteroidia > Bacteroidales > CAZNFR01. Next base: position 5,033 of record CAZNFR010000042.1, on the reverse strand, counting down.
CCGGCAAAAGACTGGCAACCCTTTTTGAAGGTCAACTTCCGGCAGGACCTTTCAGCCGGGAATTTAGCCTTCAGAAATATTCACTCAGCAGGGGGCAGTATACGGTTAGAAGTGTGATTAACGGGGAGGCACTGGTGGAAACGTTGGTGGTGCAGTAATCGAAGAAGAAATTATCGGGGATTAAATTCAGAATCACCAACTTAATCCCAAATAGCCATATCCAGGGTTATTTACCGAATATGCGATTATAATCAATGTAATAAAGAATTTTCAGGGATAGGCTGTTTAGTTGATCACCCTGTCGGACAATGGCCAGGTCTGGACCTCATCAATTAAGAATCCGTCAATGGCAAGTCCTTCGAAAGTCCGAAGGGCTTTCACGGATTATCTATCCTGGATTACCAGCTGAACAATAATCCCTATGGAAACTGCAATACAGAAGCTTAACAGCGTGCCTTTCAAAACATACTCAGTCTGTTTTCTTGCTTCCTAATCTTTATCCGTACTTACCCCGGGGATTGACTTCCCGGCGATCGAATGTAGGGATGTAGGGATGTAGGGATGTGGGGATTTGGGAATTTGGGGATTTGGGGATATTGTGTAACTTTATTGATGAAAGCCTCAAAGATCTTTGATCAGCCATAACTTCGGGTTGTGGAGGTTTCCACCTCCAAAGCCTTAAACTTTTTTAGTTCGGCCTAGCATGAATATCTCCAAAGAACGAAAACTTTTCACAGGAAAAAAGATTACAGAATATGGACTTTCATTCCTACTTGCCCTTCTTTTTTCCCTCCTTCTTTTTTTCCTTCTTCCTTTTAGCATTAATAAGTATGTGCTTTACCTGGAATGGGAAGCATTATCACCTGGAACTTCGCACCAGTTATACGAAGATCTGGATGGGGATGGCAATATTGAATTTGTGCGTTTTAAAACGGATCTGGGCAATCCGGCAATCGTGGTTGAAGATCTCTCACAATCCAATAAACAACAGTTGAATCTGAGAGGAGAGTGGCTCAGGTATGCCCAACCGGCTGTATCAGATCTTGATGGTGACGGAAAGCTTGAAATTGTGGGCTTTTTGTATTCAAAGGACAGCCTTTTAATGGTAGTGGCGGAATTGTTTTCAGGGAAGGAATTCCGTTATCAGTATTTTTTCGTGGACAGTGTGAGTCTTTATCAGGACAGGCAGGACTGGCGTATCAACTCTGTTATTTCAGATGTCAACGACGATGGTTACCAGGACCTGGTTTTCACTGTTTGCGCCGGATTTAGCCGACAACCCAGAAGTCTCTATCTATTGGATATGCATAAAAAAAAAATCATCCGGCAAAATGCGTTCGTCTCTAATAATATTATTGTGCCCCTGGTAATCGACATTAACAGGGATGGAATGAAAGAAATAACCGGCAGCACATATGCTCCCGGGAATGACATGACCGGGAAATATCCTTATTCCGATTCTCTTGCATGGCTGATGGTTTATGACAAGGATCTTAATCTTATCAGGTCTCCCCTGGCATTGGGAGATAAAGGCTCAAGGATCGTGCTGTTTCCCTTTTCCGGTAGAGGTAACGAAAGCTTAGCTGGCTTAGTGAAAGACCCTTTGGATCCGGAGATGGAAAACCGGCTTTTCAATGTGGGTATGAATGAAGACTCACTTTACACTGAAATTATTCATGAATCAACCATCGACCCAAATTCTAAATTTGTTACCAATGCCGAAGATGGAGGGGCCTACCTTTTTAATAAAGGTGTACTATGCAAGTATAACCATAAGCTTGAACTAAAACAGAAGATTTCCTTGTCCCTTCGCGGATCAATGGTTCGTTGGAGCAGAATTGACCTGAATGAAGACGGCAGGATGGAAAATATCGGGCTTTCCGATTTGGGAGAGATGGTTTTATATACCCATGATTTCAGACATGGTGTGACAACGGATTATAATTCCGAACATGATAATGTCCTCTTTTCGCATTTTCGTAAACAAGATGCTTCTTATTTATTTATATCACAACCCCAAAAGAAAGCACTTTTTCGCTACCAATCCAATCCCTATTATCCCGTTCGTTTTCTGATATTCTTTATCCTACTTGGGCTAAACTATGTTCTGTTTCACTGGGTTTTTCGTTTTCAGAGAAAGCGCCTGGAATTTCGGCAAAAGGCACAATCGAGGTTATTGAAATACCAGTTGGCGAATGTTCAGCATCAGTTAGAACCGCACTTCCTTTTTAATGCCATAAATAACATAGCCCATTGTTATCAGGAGGGCGATAATGAAAAGGCCTACAATTATGTGAGCAGGATTTCCCAACTCATGGTCACCAGCATGGAAAACTCAGAAAGGACAACCATAACAATGAAAGAGGAGTTATTCTTTGTTAAAAATTACCTCACCCTTGAACAGTTGAGAAATGGAAGTTTTGATTTTGAGATGGATGTAAAGGAAAAACTACTGTTGGAATTCGGGGTACCTAAAATGCTGGTTCAGAATTTTGTGGAAAATTCGGTGAAGCACGGAATTCGTCATCTATTGGAGAGAAAAGGCCGTATTCTGATTTACAGCAGGGAAAAGGGTGAAGGGTTTGAACTGACCATCGAAGATAACGGCATAGGCAGGAAACGTGCGGCAGAGATAACGACTTATGGTGCAAAAAGGGGACTTAGTACGTTAGAACGAATTCTTATATTGCATGAAGAACTAAACAACTCCCATATCAGTTTCAGCATTGAGGATCTTGTTGATGAGGAAAGTAATCCATGCGGTACCCGGGTGATTATCCTATTGGAAGACTAGTGGAAGGACAATTATTCGTTTTTTTCCTTACCAGAAATTGATACTTTTGAGATAAAGTCACGAACCATGATTGCCTGCCCGACCTTAATTGTCGATGATGAGCCTGCCGCCATTGCACGGTTGAAACACTTGCTGGAAAATTATCCATTTCTGTATAAACCTAAAGGCATTTTTGATCCATTGAAGGCAGAAGAAACGATCCGAAGGATGAAACCCGGACTTGTTTTTGTTGATATAGAGATGCCGGGAATGAATGGGCTTGAACTCGCCAGGAAGGTACGGACCAGTTTTCCTGCTGCCAGTATAATTTTTGTGACCTCTTATAATAAGTATGCCATTCAGGCCATCAAGCAGTCAGCATTTGATTATATTCTAAAACCGGTCGACAGCGATGAACTTACCGAAAGTCTGGATCGGTTCCTGGAAATGAGGAGATCCGGGATTGACGTTCTTAATCAGCTTAAGAAGCGTTACGGACTAACCCCTCGTGAAACTGAAATCACCTCCCTGGTCCGCTCCGGCCTCACCAGCGATGAAATCGCCGGGCAATTGAATATTTCTCTACTAACGGTGAATACCCACCGGCAGAATATTCTGAGGAAGACAGGGTGTGGCAATTTTTTGGAGATGTTTTATTAAATGCGGTCTTTTTATGGAGGATTCAGTCAGTCCCTGTCAAAATTCATTTCTACCTATAAATTTTTTACGATAAGAGTTGATCTAGCAGCAATTACTTTTGATGGAGTAAGTGCTCTAGGTTGCCATATTTTCACGAGTTATTAAATAAAATATTTCAGGTAATCCGAGTCATTATAAAATACTGATAATTCAGTATTTACATTAGATTATATATTGAATAATTTGTTTTTGGAATTCCAGGTTTAAATGTTGTCTGATTATTAACGCTAATAAAAAAAAAAACAATGAATATTAAAAATAGAATCCTGAATGTTTCATTAGCTTTTGGCCTTGTTTTTCTTGTAATTGCCTGTGAAAAAGACGAAGTTCAAATTGAACAAAACCTTTACCCTACCTCACAAAAGAAATCTGCAAATTCAATTGAAATTCCACCTGATGGGTATAAATTAGTTTCTGTGTTTAATTTTGAGCGTTTAAAGGGTAAACCCCTAAAAGTGTATGATACTTTTGAGCTAATCAATCCGAGAGATTCCATAATTATTAGAGTAGAAAACGGTCCTGAGGGCTTTTATAAAACCTCAAGTGCAAATTTGAAACTTAATGATATCGCGTTTCTTTGCGAAGAAGATTTAAATCAAACAGTTGATCTCCTTGAATATAGATTGTTGGGCAAAAGTTCAAATACAATTGAAGCATCAATAAAAGGAAAACCCGGATCATCGTTAAAAGTTTATATATATAAGAAAGCTTTACATTTAGATCTGATAGCCTATTTTCCTTTTAATGGAAATAGTGATGATGAGAGTGGGAATGGTTATGATGGTATAAATTCCAACGTTCAGTTAGTGGCTGATCGGTTCGGAAATCCTTCTGCAGCCTATAGATTTAATGGAAACTCTGCCATTCGAATCGGTGATCTTGATATAGAATACCCTTTTTCAATCTCAATGTGGATTTATGTAGAAGATTCAGATGGCAAAAGGTGGGTATTAAACAAATCAGGAAAAAATAACACTGATAACTATGGAATTATTCTTATAAAGGGTGAAATTATTTTCACTATAAAATCTGATAACCTTATTGGCAACTTATTATACGAGTCTGCTAAGGTTTCTGCACCTGTTGTGGAAAATAGTTGGCTTAATATAGTACTGGCTTGGGATGGGGCCTTATTGAAAATGTATTTGAATGGCATCCTGATGGATGAAGAATCAGCAAACTTTGATAGTCTTATCACAAATAATACGCTAAATACAACTTTGGGGAACAGGGAATCTGGCATTTGTCATGGTCAGCATCCTTTTATTGGCATTCTTGATGAGGTTATTTTTATCAATGGATCATTGGATGAAAATGAGGTAATTGAGTTGTTTTTGGAAGGGTTTACATTCTAAGCATGGCGAACTAATCACCGATTGCCAGATATATTCGGGAGTAGCTCTGTTACGAAAATCTACTCCCGATTTACCCTCTTGCTCGTAACGAATTATCTATTATACGTTCCTGATTATTGACCTTCCCTGACCCAAATCCCTAAATCCCTAAATCCCATTGCCTCCAACTTAGCGACTTAAACTGCTGATATATAGGCATAAAAGCC
>CAZNFR010000041.1:27785-30637 GCA_964572225.1 uncultured Bacteroidaceae bacterium | reverse complement strand
ATATCCAGGATCTGGTCCTGCAATTCGGAGATCCCTGATTCTTTGTTGTTTATGTAAATCTGCGAACCTTCATTCCGAAGCATAAAAATATTCTGTCCGCAATATCCGCTGGCCGCTTTTACAAAGCTTTCCGATTCCAGTTTGTGGATTTCGGAAATGGGTAGTCGGGTGTTCTCATCCGGAAGTAAAAAATGGTTGCGGGTAAGATAGCCCCGGGTTTCGGGCAGGATATCTTCTTTTCCCAGACCTTTCATATAGCGATAGAACACGATTTTATTTTCCAGAAGGACCCGGAAATAGTGGGGGGCTATCAGGGGATCGAGTTTCCGGTACTTCCTCTCACTGATGAACTGCCGGGGCTGCCTGTCTTTTTCATGCAGTCTGAGAAGGAAGAAAATCTTGAACTTTCCCCGGTTTGAGATCATGAAGATCAAAAGCTGAAAGGCAATGAGAAACCGGCTTTTAGATCTGTTCTTAAGGTGCTTAAGGTCTCTTATTGCACGCAGGATTCGTTGCAGCTTTCTTTTCATCCTTTTTTGAAAACTAAAATAGGAATTATCCTTTCAAACAAGGAGTAAAGAAAAGTCAAATGCAGGAAGGAATATATGTTTTACAGCTTAACAGGAATCTCCAGAATTCCCTGGATCTCTTTCATTAATTCCTTGCTGGCCGGAACCAGGGGAAGCCTGAGGTTGTTTTCCAGAAGACCCTGCAGGCTCATAAACCCTTTTACACCTGCCGGATTCCCTTCCCGGAAAAGGGCCTTTATGACCGGAATAAGCTGATACTGATAGCTTAGGGCTTCGGGGTTTTTCCCTTCCAAAGCCAGGCGTATCATGGTGGAATACTCACCCGGGTAGGCATTGGCAATTACCGAGATCACTCCTTTTCCTCCCAGTCCGACCAGACTGTAGGCGAGTGCGTCATCCCCGGAAAGAACGCTGAACCCTTCAGGTTTTTCCCTGAGGATGTCCATAACCTGCTCCAGATCACCGGAAGCCTCTTTAACGGCCACAATCTGACCCTTAAAATTATGTGCCAGCCTGAGACAGGTTTGGGCAGTAATGTTGGAGCCGGTTCTCCCCGGGACATTATACAGGATCACCGGAACCGGACTTGCAGTGGCTACGTTCCTGAAATGCTGGTAGATCCCTTCCTGGGAGGGTTTATTATAATAGGGTGCCACCGATAGAATGCCGTCAACCCCCGTAAAGTCTGTATTTGAAATGGAGTTAATCAGAGATGAGGTATTGTTACCTCCCATACCGAGGAGGAAAGGAACCCGGCCGCTATTTATTTCTTTCACGAAATCTACGATGGCCCGTTTTTCATCTTCCGAAAGTGAAGGAGTTTCAGCCGTGGTTCCCAGAACGACCAGATAATTCACGCCTTTTTCAATTACGTGATTTACAATTTTTTCCAGGGATTTAAAATCAATACTGCTATCCTTTCTGAACGGGGTTACCAGCGCAACACCGGTACCTTCGAAGATGTTTTTAACCATAGTCTAATCCTTTTGTTTAGAGGGTTTATTTAGAATTGAAACGTAATTTTTTATTTGCTCAATAAAAAACTTAATGTCCGGATTGGAGTTGATGTTGATCATCAGGTCGTAATCGTTCGCCTCCTCGGTATAACGCCCAACCTTGAAGCTGGCTGTGGAAAGCTCCGAAAGCCAGGAAAGAGGAAAGTTCGGCGAAAGGCTCAGGTCAAAGAGAATGTCAAAATCCTGTTCAAGAACTTTAAGGGTGGATTCCCCGCCGGGTCTGAAAAGCCAGTCCAGATCCCTAACCGAGATAACATCACATTTATCCCGTATGGCAACTTCATCGGGGATCTCCTTTTCCGGTGTGTATCCAAACATATAGGGTGTGATCCCTTTCGAGGAAAGAAATCCGGCAAATTCACGTATATGCCTGAATTCATCCGAACGGGAAGCATCGAACAGCAAACAGGCCTTCCGGGCCGTATCGAAATTATGAACCACCCGGTTTCTTGTCCTTTGCTTTTTTCGGATCTTAAGGTTTCGTCTTGCCAGTGATTCGCGTATGCCAGTTAAAATTGCCACCTTTATATGGGTAATTGAAGTTTTGCTTTTCCCGCAACCTTAACGGGGTTTAAAATATGTAAAGATAATGACATTCTTGATTAACCCAGCATATTAAGAAAGTCATCCTCCGAAATTATTTTAATTCCAAGATCCTCTGCCTTTTTTCTCTTGGAAGGTCCCATATTCTCACCGGCTATAAGGAAATCAGTGTTACTGCTTACGGCTGAAAGGTTTTTTCCTCCGTTCTTGGTGATCATGTTCTTCAACTCATCCCGGGAATACCTTGCAAAGCTACCTGAAATAACAAATCCGAGTCCCTCCAGTACCCCTCCTGCGGGCAGATCTTCTTCCTCCATCTGCATCTTTACCCCCGCCAATTCGAGTTTGTGTATAATTTCCAGGTTGATATCCCTGGAAAAATAATCCTTTATGCTATCTGCGATTCTTTCACCGATCTCATCAATCCCGGTCAGTTCCTCTTTGCCGGCCGTCATTAGGGATTTCAGGTTTTTGAAATGCCATGCCAGCTTGCGGGCCACCGTTTCACCTACGTAGCGAATTCCCAGGGCATAAAGCACACGCTCGAAGGGTACATTTTTAGAGTTTTCAATGCTTTCCAGTAGGTTTTTCACCGATTTGTCGGCAAAACGATCCAAGGTAATCAGATCAGGGTATTGCAATTTATAAAGATCAGCAGGAGTAGAGATCAGCCCTTTTTGGTGGAGGACTGAGATCGTAGCCTCAGCAATGTTTATATCCATGGCCTTGCGGGTAACAAAGTGTTCAATCCTTCCTTTGATCT
>CAZNFR010000041.1:0-27775 GCA_964572225.1 uncultured Bacteroidaceae bacterium | reverse complement strand
CTGGGGTGGACATCCATAAATGTTCGGACAGTAATGTGCTGCCTCTTCCTCTTTTCGAATCAGCACGGTTCCACATTCCGGACAGTTTCGGATAAAGCTAAATGCCTCCAGCCCTTCCTGTCTCAAATCTTTATCCACAGCTGTTATTTTGGGAATGATCTCTCCACCCTTTTCAACATAAACAAAATCCCCGACTCTCAGATCCAGGTTTTTAATCTGATCTTCGTTATGCAGGGATGCGCGCTTCACAGTGGTACCCGCGAGGAATACAGGTTCAAGATTCCCTACGGGAGTTACTGCCCCTGTCCTTCCAACCTGGAAGTCAATGGATAACAGCCTTGTTTTTGCTTTTTCCGCCTTATATTTATAAGAAATTGCCCAGCGTGGGGTTTTAGCTGTAAACCCCAGCCTTTCCTGAAGTTCCAGGGAGTTTACCTTTATAACCACTCCATCGATATCAAAGCTCAGGTCTTTTCTTTCGCTTTCCCATTTCTTAATATACTGTTCCACTTCATCTATGGATCCTGCCTTTTGTATATAATGCAAAGGCACTTTGAATCCCCATTCCGAGGCTTTTACCAGATTATCATAATGATTATCAAAAAGCAGGTCCTTTCCAGGCATATAATAAAGGAAGCAATCCAGTGGTCGCCCGGCTACAATGGAAGAATTCTGCATCTTCAGGGTGCCGGCAGTGGCATTCCTGGGATTTACAAATACAGGTTCCCCGTTTACCTCCCGCTTCCGGTTCATTTCCTCAAAGCCCTCCCTGTGCATGAAAACCTCACCCCGAATCTCAAATTCCCGGGGGTAATCCTTACCTCTCAGACGGATAGGAATGCTCCGGATGGTTTTTACATTCGAGGTTATATCATCCCCCTTTTCTCCATCCCCGCGGGTTACTCCCCTTTCCAGGAGTCCGTCCCTGTAAGTAAGACTGATGGCCACTCCGTCATATTTCAGCTCACATACATATTCATAGTCTTCCCGGATCCATTTCCGCACCCGCTCGTCAAAACTCTCCAGTTCTTCCATGGAGTAGGTATTTCCCAAAGAAAGCATGGGATACTTGTGCTTTACGGTTTCAAATTCTGATGATATATCAGAACCGACTCTCTGACTGGGACTTGCAGAGTCATTTAATTCAGGGTATTTCTCTTCCAGTTGGATAAGTTCACTCATCAACTGATCATATTCAAAATCGCTCACAGAGGGTTGGGCCTTAACATAATATAGGTAATTATGCTCATCAAGCTGCTTTCTCAACTCCAGAATCCGGTCTTTTTCACTTCGGTTTTCCATGTTTATAAATTTCGATAAAAATAAAAACATTGAAAGGATTTGGAAGGATTTTTTCCCTACTTTTGATTCGTTCCGGTTTCTGCTGAAAAGCAGACTAAGAGGGAATGCCGTGTGAATCGGCAACAGTACCCGCTGCTGTAATCCCCAAATATGTTTACGGTTCAATGCCACTGTTTTTTCAACGGGAAGGCGCCGCTAAACGGGGTAAGTCAGAAGACCTGCCGGATCAGGTCAGTCATGAATAGCTTTCGGGAAATGGAGCTGTATTGATATCTATCATTCTACTCCCGTTTTTTTTTTGACTGCAACATTTTATTAATCATTTAATCTTATTTACCATGAGAAAAAACGTCTTGTTTGTTTTTGTTGTAGTTTTTACACTACTTGCCAATTCTTCCTGTAAGAAGGATGAAACCCCGACCGACAGAATCCGGTTTGAAGATTTTGCCCTGGGGAGTGAAGGTAGATATTTCGGTGAAGATTTAGCGGAGTCCTATACTCTTGGGAATGCTGTTTTCCCCATCAACTACGATCCGGTGTGGGGTTCCTGGTCAGGATTCGCCGTTTCTAATCAGACTGATACTCAAACACCCGGACCGGAAAGCATTTTCAGTTGTATCGCAGGTTCCGGAGCTGCCGGTTCAGATCAGTTTGCAGTACTCTGGACCTTTTCAGCCGACACCATCGAATTTTTGACTCCCCAGAAAGTTACCAATATCTCGGTGTGCAATACCACCTATTCCTATTATTCCATGCTCAACGGAGATGCTTTTGGGAAGAAGTTTGGAGGACCCGAAGGGGATGATCCGGATTATTTTAACCTACTCATTAAAACGTATGATGAGAACGAAAAATATTCGGGACTTGTAACCATAAATCTCGCAGATTACCGTTTTACCAATAATGCCCAGGACTACATTGCCAATACCTGGCTCGATCTGGATCTCAGCGATCTGGGTTTTGTCAAATTCCTGGTTTTTAGATTTGAATCATCCGATAACGGTCCCTTCGGAATTAATACACCTACTACGGTATGTATTGATAATATTTTCGGGGAACTGCTGGATTAATTAACATAATATTGACCAGAGATAGAAAAAAAACCAGTACATTGGCAGCGATATCTAATGAGATGAGACTGCTGCTGATTATCGGTTTTTTTTCTGTCTTTTTTCCGGCCGGGGCACAGATTTCACGGGGGGGGAGTCCTCTGTTACCCAAAAATTTTCAAAGCCTTTCCATTCCCTATTTTCTTCCCAGGGAAGAAGTCACCAGGGCCATCCTCAGAAACCTGGAGGAAGAAGATATTCTAAGGGGGAAAAAACCGATGAAAATCGGGGTATACACCAATACCGATCTGAGTCCGGAAAATGCAGGACAATGGGTAAATATTCAGGGTAAGGATGTTTGGCGACTGGAGGTTTTTTCGCCGCAAGGTCTAGCCCTTAGTCCTTTTTTCTCGGAGTTTAAGCTGCAACCGGGAAGCATGGTATTTATTTACGATGAGAACAAAGAGGTAGTTCTCGGCGGATTCAATCATGAGAATAACAAAGAATCCGGAAGTCTGGCCGCAGGATTTGTTCCGGGCGATCGGATGATCATTGAACTTCAGACCCGGGACAAATTTGGATACGGTGATCTCAGGATTGGCAGTATTACCCATGCCTTTGTGGACCTTTTTGGGATCAGTGACAAAAAGGATAGTTATTACGGACTGTCGGGTTTTTGCAACCTTGATGTAAATTGCAATGAAGGAAACAGTTGGCAGGAAATAAAAAAGGCGGTGTGCAGGATCATCTTTAAGTCGGGAACCTTTTCAACCGAGGTTTGCACCGGTACCCTGATCAATAATACATCCGAAGACGGGACCCCTTATATCTATACCGCCAATCACTGTCTTCGTAACGCATCCCATGCAGAAAGTGCGGTTTTTTATTTCGGTTACGAAGCGGATAATTGTAATGGTCCCGATCCCGATCCGGACGGACTTTTGACCAATTCCATCTCCACCAGCGCCATTCTGGCCACTTCTGATAGCCTGGATTTCACGCTGCTATTACTTTCTGAATCCCCTCCAAAACCCTTCAGCCCCGTTTATGCCGGATGGAGCCGTTCTTCCCTTCCCCCGGATAACACCCATGTTATACATCATCCTCAAGGAGACGTGAAAAAAATCGCGGCCGATTATGATCCGGCAGTGATCGAATACCAGCAGGAAAATCCTCCTAACTGGCTCTATAATGGAAGTGTACCCGGAGCCTTTTGGAGGGTTGTGGAATGGGAATTTGGAACCACGGAAGGAGGATCCTCCGGAAGCCCGCTCTTCAATGAAGATCAAAGAATCGTAGGTAACCTTACCGGAGGGGATGCCAGTTGCTTTAATCCCATAAATGATTACTTTTCCAAATTTTACCTGAACTGGGATTATTATCCCGAACCCAATATGCAACTTAAGTTCTGGCTGGACCCCGATGGAACGAATCTACAGGGATTGGACCTCTTTAATCCTTACGATGACACTTCAACTCCCGAAATTGAACTTTTCGAAGTTATACCCAATCCGGTAAAAGACGATTTCTTTATTAATACCAACGGATTAAATCTGAAGGATGTAAGGATCCGGATATGGAATATTCAGGGAGCCCTTTTGTCTGATTATTTTCTTGAATCTGCAGAAATCCTCAGGCTTAGCTTTTCTGAGTTCCCTTCAGGAATCTACATTCTTGAGGTTCATTCCGGACAACTTACCGAAAGGAAGAAGATCGTGGTGGCAAGATAAAGTCTCCTGCTTATTTTTTTGTTCGATAACATGCCGGACTAACATATTTTTGTATATTACAGCATATTGTATAAATGTTTATTTTTGTAGAAATCAATCAAGGATATTATGGCCAGTATAAGAAAGATCAAAAAGGATATTAATTATCTAGCCTATGAATTATTAACCGAAGCATTCACTTATAAGCATTTTCATCCGGAAATGGATGAAAAGAAATTTGATTCTGTCATTAAGGAAGTGGTGAAAAGCAGAAACGAACTGATCAGCAGGGTTAATAATCATGAATCCAATGGTTCACCGGTCGATGTTACTGAGCATTTTAACAAAATTAAAGAGGATATGGCGAACATGATCCGGATCATGGATGACCTGGTAAAGTGAATCGCTTGAATCCTGTTTTTCTGAACTAAAAACTCTTTATTCCAAACACTTACCCTAATCTAAAACCCTCCGAAATGAACTCTGTTAAAAAAGTTATTGCCTACATTCTCAGCGGAATGGTCCTGCTTTTTTGCGTCCTGGCAATCCTGGGTATCTGGGAAATAATCGACTGGGAAAACCTGTTGGTTAAGCTTTTTAAATCTTTGATGGTGATCCTTGCTGCTGCTGCGGTAATTGTGTTCATTTTTGCCCTGCTGATGCGGGAAAACAGAGATAATGAGATTTAACTGCACCGGCAATTAATGATTTAGTATTGCTGAAGTAAGCCGGGCACAATTCCCTTCATTCTCATAGTTTCGAAGAGCAGCTCTTCGTTTTTGAATATCTTCGTCGGTAAAGCTGATTGATTTAATTTTGGTAATGCCCGCCAGGATCTCATCCGCTGTATCTGCTCTAATACAGGTATTTTCAAGAACTTTTTCGGTTAGGATCCGTCCATTGGCAATACAGTATCTGCCCTTAAAAAGGGAATCCATAAGTTTAAGCTTGATCCCGGTCGATTGAAAACTGAAAAGAAGGATCAATTGTGCATTCATGATCAGATTGTCCATCTCTGTTGTTCCCGGTGAAGGATAGAATTCAACCCTGAGGTTTTTTTCCCGGGCTTCGGAAATGATCTCAGCTGGAATATTCTTTCCTGCCACCTTCAGAGGCAGGGGGGAAGAACCACATATTTCCAAAAGCAGGAAACGCAGAGCTCTCTGGTTCTCCGGAACGCTCATATTGCCGTGGAATAGCATGTAATCACCTCTTCCGCTAAGGCTTTGTAAGCGGTCGTTGGAATGAAAAGGAGGTATGTACAGGGTTTTCCCGAAACGTTTCGAGAAATACGCATGATCGGCTTCTGAGATCGCAGCAATCCATTGAGCATGCCTGAACCTTTTCTCTGCAAATCTGAGCTTGAAGCTTTCAAGGAGAAAAAACAACTTTTTCCATAACCGCTTTTCGGCCTCGCACAGCCCACGGTAGTAATGATGCTCAATGTTGTGAGTCCTTACAATTTTATTCCGGTTCTTAAGTGAGGGATGCGAAAGATAGTAACAACTATGAATGCCTTCGAACAAAATGGGTTGTTCGTCTGCCAGGAGGTTCCGAAGCAGATCAGCTGATCTTCTGGATCTTACTATATAAGGCTGGAAATGAAGCTGAGAAAAAATACCCGTTTTCCTCGGATAATAGCAGACCTTTTCGCATAAGGCTTCTAATTCTGTAGATTTTTCCCTCCCGTAGATAAAACAATGGAGGATTACCTTCCAACCGGAATTATTCAAATGCCTGATTTTATGATAAATATCTATTACACCGCCATAGTCGGGCGGGTAAGGTACCTGTAAGCTAATGATATGCAGAGTTTTGGACCTTTTCAACTATGTTAAAAATCGTTAAATACTGGCAACAATGTAATAAAGATTGAATTAAACCCGTCTTAAGATAGTCAAAGTTAATGAAATTAACAGGTTCTTTGAGTTAACCCTGATGTAATACAGCCGGAACAAATTGTTTATCAAACTTTTTCAACCTTTCATCCGGACAATTGTTAAATTAATATAATTTTTATACTAATTTTTTATTTTTTTAAAAACATTTAGTTAGAGTTTACGTTTAAAGAATAAAAGTTTCAGGTTAATAAACTTTGGCATATAATTTGAGTTTGAATAAATAACTTGTAGTTTTCTTTTCATAAATAGTTTTAGGGTTAGTTAATTAAAGTGTCATCTGGGAAGATGACACTTTTTTTTTATAAAGTCCTTTCCGGTTAATCTTCTGTCCTTATCTTTGCATCTTCCAATCCTGAATTATACGGAATTCAAGCCTTTAACAACCATGATCAAAAAAATTGAAGATGTTTTATTCGAAGCGGTTTTGAAAAGCTTTGATCAATTGTATTCTGTTGTACCTGATAATGAGCTTATTCAAATTCAAAAAACCAGAAAAGACTTTAAGGGTGAATTGACGGTGGTTGTCTTTCCTTTGCTGAAATTTTCCGGTAAAAATCCTGAGTTGACTGCCAACTCACTGGGAGATCACATTGTATCCCATTATCCTGAGTTCACCTCTTACAACGTGGTCAAGGGTTTTCTAAATATTTCCGTTAGCAGGGAGTATTGGATTGGTTTTCTTTCGAAATCATTTGAGGAAGGAAAATTCGGATTTAGCTCTGTTGATGAAGGCCTTCCGGCGGTAATGGTTGAGTATTCCTCTCCCAATACCAATAAGCCCTTACATCTCGGACATATAAGGAATAATTTACTTGGTTATTCCCTTTCGATGATTCTGGAAGCCACCGGAAGGAAGGTAGTAAAGGTTAACCTGGTGAATGACCGGGGCATACATATATGCAAATCCATGCTAGCATGTCAAAAATGGGGTAAGGGAGAAAGTCCGGAGTCTGCCGGTAAAAAAGGAGATAAACTGGTGGGTGATTATTACGTCCTTTTTGATAAGGAGTTTAAAAAGGAACTTGAAACGCTCAAAGCCCAGGGATTGAGTGAGGAGGAAGCCGTGCAGCAAAGTTCCCTTATGAATGAGGCCCGGGAAATGCTCCGGAAATGGGAGACCGGGGATGCCGGTGTGAACAGGTTGTGGAATCAGATGAACAGCTGGGTGTATGAGGGCTTCGATAATACCTACCGCAGATTGGGGGTTAGTTTTGATAAGATCTATTACGAGTCTGAAACCTATAAATTGGGTAAGGATCTGGTAACCAAAGGGCTTGAAAATGGTGCCCTGATCAGGAAGGAGGATGGATCGGTTTGGGCTGACCTTAGCGGGGAGGGGCTTGACAGTAAACTTCTTCTTCGTTCCGACGGAACTTCAGTTTATATGACCCAGGATCTGGGTACGGCGCATCAGCGGTTTAGTGAATATAACATCGACCAGCATATTTATGTGGTAGGAAATGAGCAGAATTACCATTTTCAGGTATTGAAGCTGGTTTTATTAAAACTGGGGTATCCCTGGGCGGAACAGATCCATCACCTTTCCTATGGGATGGTAGAGCTCCCTGAAGGAAAAATGAAGTCCAGAGAAGGTACCGTGGTGGATGCCGATGATCTGATGGATGAAATGGTCAGGACAGCCAGGGAAATGTCGGATGAGCTGGGCAAATTATCCGGACTTTCGGGAGAAGAAAAAGAGAACATTTACCACCGCGTGGGTCTCGCAGCCCTTAAGTATTTTATTCTGAAAGTGGATCCCAAGAAGAATATGACTTTTAATCCTGCAGAGTCCATTGATTTTAATGGTAACACCGGACCTTTCATTCAGTATACTTATGCCAGAATTCAATCGGTTTTACGAAAGTCTGCTGCCTCTGCTCCGGAAAGTACTGTGGATTATGATATTAGTGATAAGGAGATTTCTCTGATCCGCACCCTTTACGATTTCCCAGCTGTTTTGCAATCAGCCGGTAGGGAGCTTAATCCTTCTCTCCTTGCCAATTATCTATATGAGCTGGCCCGGGAATTTAATCAGTTTTACCATGATCATTCGATTTTAAATGTGGAAGATCCCGACAAAAGGGTCCTTCGACTGGCATTATCCTCCGTTTGTGGAAAGGTCCTGGATTCCGGCATGGGTCTTTTGGGCATTGAAATGCCGGACAGAATGTAAGATCAGGAGTACAATTCTTTTCGAGAAGCAATAAGGGTATTTTTTAACAGGGAGACGATGGTCATGGGACCCACACCCCCTGGCACCGGAGTAATATGGGAGCATTTGGGTGCCACCTCCTCGAAGAGAACATCTCCCTTTAGCTTCCAGCCCGATTTGGTTAGCTCTGATTTGACCCTGGTAGTTCCTACATCAATTACAACGGCACCTTCCTTAACCATATCCGGTGTAATAAACTCAGGTTTACCCAGGGCAGCAATCAGGATATCTGCCTGGCGGCAAATGCCGGGCAGATCGGCTGTACGACTATGGGCAAGGGTAACGGTACAGTTACCGGGGCTTCGTTTTTGTCCGAGGAGAATGCTGACAGGTTTCCCCACTATGTTACTCCGGCCCACAACCACACAATGTTTGCCACTGGTATCGATTGAATACCTCTGGATAAGCTCAATGATCCCTGCCGGGGTTGCGGAAACAAAGCCGGGAAGCCCGATCACCATCCGACCCAGATTGACTGGGTGAAAACCATCCACATCTTTTTCCGGTTTGATGGCTTCAATAATCTTATCTTCTGATATATGGGAAGGAAGGGGTAACTGAACAATAAAACCATCCACATCTTCATTTTTATTCAGTTGGTATACGGTTTCCAGCAATTTCTCTTCTGTGATATTATCTTCGTAACGCAATAATGTAGATTCAAATCCCACCTGCTCGCAGGCCCTTACCTTATGACTTACATAGGTCTCACTTCCTCCGTCATGACCAACCAGGACTGCAGCCAGGTGGGGTCTTTTCCCACCTGAGGAAAGGATGGTTTTTACTTCTTCTGCGATTTCTGATTTGATTTGTTCGGCAACTTTTTTGCCTTCGATAAGGATCATCTGTTATGCTGTATGTAGGTTAATTTCTCATCATTCCCATCATTTTGGCCATATTTTTGCCCTTGCCACCCGACATCATTTTCATCATTTTCCGGGTATCGTTGAATTGTTTAATGAGCTGATTTACTTCCTGCATGGAGTTTCCACTTCCATCGGCTATTCTTTTCCTGCGACTGCCATTAAGGATCATGGGATTACCTCTTTCTTCCGGGGTCATTGATCGGATAATTGCTTCCACTCCTTTAAAGGCATCATCATCCAGATCCATGTCTTTCAATGCCTTTCCCATTCCGGGGATCATGCCTGCCAGATCCTTGATATTCCCCATTTTTTTAATTTGCTGGATCTGAGAAAGGAAATCGTCAAAATTAAATTGATTCCTGGCTATTTTCTTCTGAAGTTTCCTTGCTTCCTCCTGGTCTATTTGTTCCTGAGCCCTCTCCACAAGGGATACAATATCACCCATTCCCAGAATCCGGTCGGCCATCCTTTCCGGGTAAAAGACATCCAGTGCATCCATTTTCTCACCCGTACCTACGAACTTGATCGGCTTGTTGACCACCGATTTAATGGAAAGGGCCGCGCCACCCCGGGTATCTCCGTCAAGCTTTGTTAGAACAACCCCGTTAAAATCCAGTCTCTCGTTAAACTCACTGGCTGTGTTCACTGCATCCTGACCCGTCATGGAATCTACTACAAAAAGGATCTCGTGAGGATTCACAGCCTTTTTGATGGACTCTATCTCTTTCATCATATTTTCATCGATGGCAAGACGACCGGCGGTATCAATGATCACCAGGTTATTTCCTTTTGTCTTCGCCTCCTTAATGGCATTTTTTGCAATTTTAACGGGATCTTTTTCCCCTTCTTCGGTGTAAACGGGAACCCCAATCTGTTCTCCCAGCACTTTAAGCTGCTCAATCGCAGCCGGACGGTAAACGTCGCCGGCAACCAAAAGAGGATTTTTTGACTTTTTACTTTTCAGAAATCGGGCAAGTTTGGCGCTGAAGGTGGTTTTACCACTACCCTGTAATCCTGCAATAAGGATGACGGAAGGATTAACAGAGATATTGAGTTCTTCACTTTTGCCTCCCATCAGCTCTGCCAGCTCGTCGTGCACAATTTTAACCAGCATCTGCCCGGGCTTAACCGCCTTGATAACATCCTGTCCGAGTGCCTTTTCCTTAACGGTATCTGTAAACTGCTTGGCTGTCTTAAAATTGACGTCCGCATCAAGCAAAGCTCTTCTTACCTCTTTAAGGGTTTCTGCAATATTGATCTCGGTAATTTTCCCCTGACCCTTCAAAAGCCTGAAGGATTTCTCCAGCCTGTCCGATAGATTTTCAAACATATGATTCCGATTTTTTAGCGCTTACAAAAGTAAGGATTTTTTAAGTTTTCTGAAAAGCTCTCTTTAATTCACGGTTCTGAACCTATTTCCAAATATTTCGTAAAAACGGTTGTTTTTCTATTATGGGTAACATTCCCTGCGAATTGGAATTGAGATATAATTTTTATCTTAGCCTTATTAAACCAAGTGTCCTAAATGCAGATCAGGAAGTATTCCATACTCATATTAATATCCTGTTTGATCCTGCTTTTCAGCTGCGATCCCAAAACCCCGGTGGCCAACCTTCAGCCCCAGGGTTCAAGTTTGAATCCCACAGCGGTTCCACTGAATGTCCGCCTCAGGGAACTGGAAAAGGGAAACCTTATTACCAATCCTTCTTTCGAACTCGGCCGTAATTATATGTCCGACACCCTAAAGTTATCCTTTAACCTCCCGGGCTGGGCCAAGGCAGGGGAGAGCGTTTACTGGACCAACATTGAAAACAGTCCGGAGTACGGGCCCGGTGATGCATCCAATGGCATTCATGCCATAAAGATCTTCAGGGAGAGAGTCAACGAAACCGATAATCAGGGGGAAGGGATCCTCAGCGATTACATTAAAGTGATACCGGGGAATTATCATCTGAAAATGGATCTTCGCCTGCGTAACCCCCTCTCCAATTTGCAAAGAATGGGAGCCGGACTGTTCGATGCCGTAAATATAAGGCTCTTATGTTACGATAAAAACAAAGTCCTGATCCGTAACCACTTTTATCATCCAGGATACGACCATCTTATCGATAACTCATTCAAAGGATTTGCTTTTTCCAATCTGAACGATATCAACGAATTCGGTTGGTCCCGCATACAGGCACGGAGTGGTAATTTTCCTTTTGAAGAAGGAAATATTCCCGAGGGTACCCGCTATGTTAAAATATTTATAGGTCTGAAAGGGCTGGGTGAGATGTGGGTAGATTGGGTTGATTTCCGGTATTCTCAACGTAATTTCACTATGCTGGAAGAGCTGATGCCAGTTATGGACAGTACACTTGAAAGGATTGAATACCTGGTGCCTCGACCCCAGACTGCCCAGTATCCCAAGACCCTGGATCTTATTGCTACGTATGCTTCGGGGGAAGAATTTAAACCTGTGATCCTTGTTCCGGGTAATATTGACAGAACCTCCCTTGCTATCATCCGGAGCTTTGAAAAAAGATTAAGGGAAACAGGGATCTTTAATCAGGGAGATAAAATCATCACGAACAGGATAACCCAGAAGGACCTTGAAACCCTTCCGGTTATTTTCAGCATTGGAAATACAAGTTTGGCCGGATTGGTAAAGGCATTACCCCATAATGCCCTGGAAGACCGCAGCCAGGCGTATTTTTTAAAGAGACTGAATGAGAATGAGAACGTTGTATTTATAGGCTATTCCGATAGCGAAGGTCTGATGCATGCCTTTCATACCCTGGGGCAATTGATCTCCAACAAACAATTAAGCTATCATCATTATGATATAGTTGATTTTCCCTGGTACCAAAATCGTTCCCTGATAATACCGGTCTACGACTCAGAATCATGGGCACCGGTGATCACAGGGAAGGAATTGAAGTACCTGGCTCAAACCGGAGTCAATTCTTTTATAGCAGAACCCAATAAAAGCAATCCCGGTCAGATCACTATTCAGGATATCCCTCCGGTATGGATCAAAAATCTGGAAACCCTTGAAAATGAGTTCTCCTACATCCAAACAGGGTACTCTCTCACCTCCTATCGCTCACCGGAATTACTCAATACCTATGTACTGAATGATAAGGAGATCAATCCTAAAGTCCTTCAAAGGATCAAAGCAGAAGCACAAATTCTTACATCAATGTCGGCAAAGATTGGAGCCCCGGACAAAAAGTTAATCCTGTCCGATCTTTTTTTGTGGGAAGTGATCATGGATGTCTCGGCCGGAAACGATCCCGGCATTACCGACAAAAGGAAATTCCATGAATTTACCGAATTAAGTTCCCTCTTCTGGAGGGATTTTAGCTCTGCCTCTCCCGAGATTTATTTTAAGCCGGCCCTTTATCATAACAGGATAAGGGATAATATGCCTGAGGGAGTCTATCGTTATTTTCATATTCTGGAAAAGGAGGGACCCGATTGGAAAAGCCTTCTTTGGTCAGGCTCTGTGATGTACCCCGAATTCCTGGATAAATCCGATCTTTACTCATACCTTTCAGACAATAAAATCCAAACCTCCCTGTTTGATCAGACCCTTACCATACATAAATCCAACCGGTTAAATCAGGGATATGCCTCCCTATACCCGGGAAAGGCACTTATGTCCTCCATTTTTGAACCTTACGACACCGAAATCACAGGGATCAGTCCTGGCGATTTTAACAATGAAGTTTTT
The DNA here is from genome assembly GCA_964572225.1 of uncultured Bacteroidaceae bacterium. GTDB lineage: Bacteria > Bacteroidota > Bacteroidia > Bacteroidales > CAZNFR01. The sequence continues at coordinate 15,021 of CAZNFR010000041.1, read as the reverse complement.
ATCCGGATCAATGGCAACTCGGTTCTGGACGTGATCAGAACCGCTACGGCAATGGACTACTTTTGGAACCCTTCTGCCTATTCACCGGCCTTTTCTACCTATAAAGTTTTGCTTCAGTTGTTCGATAAGTTCTATGCCGATGAAATGATCCGGTTCAATAATTTGTATTTCAGGCTTTTAGCGGTGTGTATCGATTTGGAAAATAACGGGTTTGCTCAAAGAGCCGTTAAGTTGGGGGATGAAATCATTGTCCAGATGAATTACCACTGGGAAAACCTTGAAGGATTAAGTCAGGACCACCTAGAACTTCTGAATGATCTCAACGATTATAAAAATGCAGTGATATCAAGGTTCTACAGAGCCAGGGACCTCCTTCCGGCAAGCAGTCCCCAAACAATTTCCCCATGATAGGATAACTATATAATTATCAATTATTTGAAATCAAAAATTATTTCATAACCTAATATTTAAGTTGAATAGCACCTCAACTCTCAAATTATTTCTATTTTTGTTTTTCTTTGCCATAACAAAATGAAACAATCCCCGGGCGAAATGCAGGAAGGCAGTGATTTTCAGCAAATATTACAAAGGTATGAAGATATGATACGGAAAGAGGTATCATATTTTTTTGATATAGAAGAGTTTGAAGAGATCATCGATTATTTTCTTGATATGGATGCTTTCCGGCAGGCTTATGAGGCTGCCGAGATGGCTGTGCGCCAGCATCCGGGATCCTTAGAGATCAAGCTCAAAAAGGTCCATATCCATCTCGAGTCGGGTAAGCCTGCCCAGGCACTGGAGGAACTATCCGAATTTCCGGACTATGAAGGCAGCAACCCGGAGTTTTTACTTCTGAAGGGTACCTCCCTTGCGCAATTGGGTAAATTTCGAGATGCCGAAAAAGTATTCGATCTGGCGGTGGTAAATGCCGATGACGACAAAGTGGATATCCTGATTAACATATCCATTGCATTTGAGAACCTCAAACAATATACTCCCGCCATTAAATACCTGAAGGAGGCTTATGAAATCGAACCTTTTAACCTGACGGTTTTATACGACCTGGGCTACTACTATGAGCGAATTCATAATTTTTCGGCCTCGGTTGAATTCTATAATAAATATTTGGATGTGGATCCCTTTTCAGAAAATGTATGGTACAATCTGGGAGTGATCTATTATAAGATTAATAAGATGGAAAAGGCGCTCCAGGCCTATGATTATGCGATTGCCATCAATCCTTCCTATGCTTCGGCCTATTTCAATAAGGCGAATATTTATGCGAATGAGAACAATTATGTAAGGGCAATAAAAGTTTACAACGATTTCATTGAAGTAGATCCCGAAAACCTTCAGGCCTGGTGTTATTTGGGGGAATGTTATGAAGAGACAGGAAATTATAAAAAGGCCCTGGAAATTTATAAGAAGGTTATTGAGTTAGACAATACCTACGCCGATGGATGGTTTGGTGCGGGAATTTCCCTTATGTACCTGGATAAGCTTAAGGAAAGTGCCAGCTATGTGTTAAAAGCCATTGATTTTGAGAAGGATAATTCCGAATACTGGTTTACCCTCGGTGAAATATATGAAAAGTTGGGGTTTGTGAATGAAGCCAGAAAATGTTATACCCATGTGACCGGACTGGATAAATCGGATCGTGAAGCATGGATACGGCTTGCTTTTATCTACCTGAACGAGAGTAATCTGGCAAAAACCCTGGAAACTCTCAGAGAAGCTTATCAGAATAATTTTACCTCACAGGATATACTTTATATGCTTTCTGCAGTATATTTCAGGTCGGGCGATGAGGCTGCAGGTGTAAAATTTTTTGAGAAAGCCATTGAGCAAGGGGAAGGAGGAAGTCATCTTTTCTTTGAAATATTCCCCGACGGTCGATATCATGAGAAAATAAGAAACTTTCTAAAAAAGGGTCTTTGATATGAATTTACCTGAATTTCCATACCTGCCGGAACGGGCTTCGAAACCCAGGTCTGAAGGTCTTACCATGATGATGGATAAGGGTCTGGGAAAATCGGATGCCCTCGCATTTTGCGAAGGTAGCGCAGAGTTTACCGACCTGGTTAAATTCGGCTTCGGAACCGGATTGTTTGCAAAGCATATTTCCGAAAAGATTGACATCTACAAAAGGAATGATCTCGAACCCTATTTTGGTGGTACTTTGTTCGAAAGCTTCATTATCCGGAACCGCTTTGATGATTTTCGCCGGTTTGTTTCCGGGTATGGTGTGAATGTGGTGGAAGTATCCGATGGGTCCATGAAACTGGATCATGAAGAGAAACTGGAATACATCAGGATCCTGAGTCAGGATTTTCGCGTTCTCTCGGAGGTTGGATATAAGGTGAAAGGAGTGGAGATCACCAATGAAGACTGGGTGATAAACATGAAGACCGAGTTGGAAGCCGGTGCCTGGAAGGTGATCGCGGAGGCAAGAGAGAGCGGGACTATCGGGATCTATAATTCAGACGGCTCGGCTAATACTGCACTGGTTAAGGATATTACCGATAACCTTGATTCTGCAACCGTTCTCTGGGAAGCACCCAATAAGGCACAACAGGTCTGGTTTATCAGTATCCTGGGAGCCAACGTTAATCTGGGTAATATCGCAACCCAGGAAGTTGTTGCCCTGGAAGCCCTGCGGCTCGGACTAAGGGGAGATACCTTTTTCAATTACCTCCCTGAAGATTATCAAGACAAAAAGCTATGAGGAAATTCAAAGATTACCTGGTCCTTTATTTCAAAGGAACAGGCATGGGGGCATCCGATGTGGTCCCTGGTGTTTCCGGAGGTACCATTGCGTTTATAACCGGTATTTACGAAGAGCTGATCCATTCTATTAAATCCATTGACGCCGGAGTTCTTCGTTTACTTTTACGCTTCCGTTGGAAGGAAATGTGGAGCAGAATCAACGGGAATTTCCTTCTGGCTGTTTTTGCCGGTGTTCTTACCGCAGTTTTCACCCTGGCCAATCTGCTGGAATACCTTCTTGAAACCCATCCCGATTATATCTGGTCCTTTTTCTTTGGACTGGTTCTGGCATCAGCCATTATGATCCTGAAGGATATACGAACCTGGTCAGTATCGGTCATCATCAGCCTCATCGCCGGCCTGGCCATAGCTTTCTGGATCACGATGATTTCCCCTGCTCAAACCACCGAAGCTCCCTGGCTTGTCTTTTTGTCCGGGGCACTGGCCATCTGTGCCATGATCCTTCCAGGGATATCAGGTAGCTTTATCCTTCTCCTCCTGGGGAAATATCAATATATCCTGAATGCGGTGAGTGAACTGAAATTTTCCATACTACTTATATTTATGGCAGGGGCGGTACTCGGACTCATCTCGTTCTCGAAATTCCTTTCGTGGCTCCTGAAAAAATTCAGGTTTCAGACCATTGCTCTTCTTGCCGGATTTATGGGTGGATCCCTGAATAAAATATGGCCATGGAAAGAAACGACCTCTACCTTTACCGATCGCCACGGGGAAATTCATCCCCTGACTCAAAAAAATATTCTTCCCGAATCGTTTACGGAACCCTCGGTAATCTATTCCCTTCTTTTCGCCATTGCCGGGTTCATCCTGATATTTTTCCTGATGAGGTTGTCGAAGCCTCTTAAAAGCAATGAGGAATGAGATTATTCGGTCTGATCGGTTACCCTCTCGGACATTCATTTTCTGCCGGCTATTTTGCAGAAAAATTCCGGAAGGAGGGCATCACCGATTCTCGCTATGAAAATTTCCCCATTCCTGAGGTGTCCATGCTTGACACTATCCTTAAGGAAAACCCGGATCTTACAGGACTGAATGTTACCATTCCCTATAAGGAAGCGGTTATTCCCTTTTTGCATGAGATGGATCCCGGGGCCCACAGAATAGGTGCAGTGAACACCATTAAAGTCCGGAATCGAAAGGGAGTCGTTACTCTGGAAGGTTTCAATACCGACATTTACGGATTTTCACACGCTCTTCGGCCTCACCTGCATGAGGGTGTAAGATCGGCCCTGATTCTTGGAACGGGAGGCGCTTCAAAAGCGGTCATTAAGGGTTTGGAGGATCTGAATATTAAAGCAGTGATTGTTAGTCGCGATCCGGAAAAAACCGGATTAAGCTATGCTGACCTCTCCCCGGAGATGATCCGGGCAAATTTGCTGATTGTTAATACCACTCCTCTGGGAACCTACCCTGATATACATTCCTGCCCCGATATCCCTTATCATCTGCTCGGAAAGGATCACATCCTGTTCGACCTGGTGTATAATCCTGCCGAAACCCTGTTCATGAAGAGGGGAAAGGACAGGGGAAGCACAGCAATCAATGGTTATGAGATGCTGGTTTTGCAAGCGGAGAAAGCATGGGAAATCTGGAATCAGACCTGAAAAATCCGGAATTATGCATGATAACTATCCCGAAACACGGACCGACAAACATATTGTTTATTCCTTTCTTTGCAACCAGGAGGGCTTTATACGGCTTTCCTCCATCGCACAGCTTTTTCAGGAATCCGCATGGCTTCACGCTGAATCCTGTGAAGTTGGCTACTCCCAGCTAAAAAAAGTTGGATTGATGTGGATCCTCTATGGATTAAAAATGGAAATCGATATTTTGCCCGAATGGGGAGAATCCATCCTGGTGAAAACCATGGGACGAAAATACGAGAATCTGTTTGCTTATCGTGATTATTATCTCTACGCTTCTGCCAACCCTGACCTACCCCTTGTGAAAGCCAGCAGTTCCTGGTTAATGGTCGATGCCTTCACACACCGGCCCAGAAGGATAACCGAAGAGATCATGAAGATCCCGGGTGTGGAAGGTGGGCTAGCTGCCCCTGAGCCCGGAAGTGTGCAGGATAGCTCTCAGTTTAGTTTCCTGGAGAACCTGGAAGTGGCGTATTCGGATATAGATATCTACAAACACGTAAATAATACCCGTTATATCCAATGGTGTGTAGATTCTTCGGAGGAGTTTATGGAAAGGGAGATGAACTGTAAAAAATTGAATATCAGGTTTATAAGTGAATCCAAGCTGGGTGACAAGATCGAATTGACTTATTTGAAATCTTCAGGCAATGAACTGAAATTTAAAGGATTAAACAAGGACTCCAACAAAGAGGTATTCCTTTCCGAGGTGCAGTTCAAGTAAAATACTATAAGGGGGGAATAAAGGGAAGAAGGCTGTTTTTGTAGGGATTATTCAGCCTGTATTCTTGCGGATATTCGATATCACAAAGGTAAAGTCCCCGTGCCGGAGCCGATTGTCCCGCTTTGCGGTTATCACGGCTTTCCAGGATCATACCTAATTCGGAGACATTCCGCTTGCCGCGTCCTATCTCTAAAAGAGTGCCAGTGAGGGATCTGACCATATTTCTCAGAAAACGATTAGCAGTGATCGTAAAAACAAGATAAGGACCAGTTTGAGTCCACCCGCTTTCATAAATGCTGCAAAGATTGTTTGTATTGTTGCTGTGTAACTTCGCAAAGCTGGTGAAATCATTGTACTCTCTCAGGACCGCGGCAGCTTCCTGCATAACCCCCAGATCAAGATCCCCTTTGTAGATAAATGCCAGATCATGCACAAAGGCAGAATTTGTGGTCAACACCAGATATTTATAGGTCCGCTTTAGGGCATCAAACCTGGAATGCGCATTCCCGGCAACCTTAACCAGGCTGTGGATAATTATATCCGGAGGAAGAAGGTTGTTCAGGTTGTACAGGAATTTTTCGGGTTCATCGATGGAAGGTCCGTCAAAATGGGCTACGAAATAGGAGGCATTGACCCCGGTATCCGTTCTACCGGCACCGGTTAACCTTACCTCATTCCCACTGAGAATGGAGAGCTTATCCTGGATCTCTTTTTGAACTGTGGGATGATCAGGTTGAACCTGCCAACCGTAAAAGTTTTTACCGAAATAGGATAATTCAATGAAATAGCGGATCACGGGATGTAGTTTTCCACAAAGGTATAAAAATGAAGGATTTCCCTTCAGATTAAATTGAAGGAACCCAATCTCGGGTAGGTTTAACATTTTTTAACACCCGATTTTCGCATAAGCTTGATGTTTAGACGGTTCCAGCAAAAAAAATATTTTGAATTAAGCCGATTTTTAATGATTTTTGTGATCTCTAAAAACTACATAAAATGAGTGACAGCGTTAACATAAAGGAACTAAACGAAAGAATCAAAAAGGAAAGCGAATTTGTCGATCTGATCAATATTGAGCTTAAGAAGGTGATTGTTGGTCAGAAACATCTACTGGAAAGCCTGGTTATTGGCTTACTAAGCGACGGACACATACTGTTGGAAGGGGTGCCGGGCCTGGCTAAAACCTTATCAATCAAAACCCTGGCCGACACCATTGATGCCAAATTCAGCCGGATCCAGTTTACGCCCGACCTGTTGCCCGCCGACTTACTGGGAACCATGATCTACAGTCAGAAAAAAGAAGAATTTCAGGTGAAAAAGGGCCCGGTTTTTGCAAATTTCATTCTGGCCGATGAGATTAACCGCTCTCCTGCCAAAGTCCAGAGCGCTCTTCTGGAGGCTATGCAGGAAAAGCAGGTTACCATTGGAGACCAGAGTTTCCAGCTGGAGAAAACTTTTTTGGTTTTGGCTACTCAAAACCCGATTGAACAGGAAGGTACTTATCCTTTGCCGGAAGCTCAGGTGGACAGGTTTATGTTAAAGGTGGTCCTGGATTACCCTTCAAAGGAAGAGGAGAGGCTGATTATGAGAGAGAACCTTGGCAAGGTTTTCCCGTCTCCATCCAGGATCCTTAGCCCGGCAGATATTATGAAAGCAAGAGAAATTGTGAAAGAGGTATATATGGATGAGAAGATCGAGAATTATATTCTTGACATAGTATTCTCTACCCGTGAACCTGCCAAAGCAGGCTTACCCGGATTTACCAATCTCATCCAATACGGTGCATCACCCAGGGCCAGCATTAACCTCGGGAAGGCAGCCAGAGCCTATGCCTTTATTAAACGCAGGGGTTATGTGGTACCCGAAGATATCAGGGCTGTTTGCTATGACGTTTTGAGACATCGCATAGGTCTAAGTTATGAAGCCGAAGCAGAAAATATTACCACTGTTGATATTATCAGGGATATCCTGAACAAGGTTGAGGTACCTTAAATCAACGATTATGAAAAAAATCATCCTTTACGCAGGTTTGTTTTTTTTATTCTCTCTATCCTTGAATGCGCAGCATTTTATTGGATTGGATAAAGAGGAAACAAAACAATTGGCAAGGAAATCTGGTTTTTATCCGGATAATCTCACTGTAAATCAGAAGTTTAATTACTTAAAGTTCGTGAACAGCGCAGAAACCAAAACCCTGATTGTCTTTTTTAGTGATGAGGACATCGCAACGCATACCCGAACTGTTTGCGATTATTCGGAATATGACTTCATCATCGATGATTTTAATCAGGACTTCACCAGGAAAAGTAAAAACCTTTGGGAATACTCAAAAGACAATCAGGTTTTTGAGGTTTCCCTGGAAGAAAAAGAATGGTATTTTGTGGTCAGGACAAAAAAATCAGGCTAAACGTAAATAGAATGGCTGAGGCAGATACTTCAGAATTGCTAAAGAAGGTAAGGAAGATTGAAATAAAAACCCGGGGACTAACCCGGCAGGTGTTCGCAGGAGAATACCACAGCGCCTTTAAAGGTAAAGGGATGACTTTCTCCGAGGTCCGTGAGTACCAATACGGCGACGATACCCGGAACATTGACTGGAACGTTACTGCCAGGTTCAATCATCCTTTTATCAAAGTCTTTGAAGAAGAAAGGGAACTTACGGTTCTGCTTCTCGTTGATGTTTCCGCTTCCCGGAACTTCGGCAGCCTTCAGGTCCTGAAAAAAAATATTATCACCGAGATCGCTGCCGTCCTCTCCTTTTCGGCCATTTTTAACAACGATAAAATTGGCGTGATCTTCTTTAGTGACCGGGTCGAGAAATTTATTCCTCCCAAAAAAGGAAGAAAGCATATTCTTCACATCATCAGGGAACTCATTGAATTTACACCCGAAAGTTCGGGTACCGACCTTAACGTTCCTTTAAAATTCCTCATCAATATTGTTAAGAAGAGATGTACCGCTTTTATGATCTCTGATTTTCTGGGAGAGGAATTTGAGCCCTCCCTGAAGATCGCGGGAAGGAAACACGACCTTGTTGCTCTCAGTATTTTTGATGAAAGGGAAAGGATACTCCCTCCGGTCGGACTTGCCCGTTTCACAGACCCTGAAACCGGAGAGCTGAGGTGGATCGATACTTCACTGAAATCGGTTCGTGAAAATTACCACCGCTCCTGGATCCGCCATCAGGAAAGTATCAGTCAGCTTTTCAGTAAAAATAAGGTGGATCACGCATGGATCAGTACCGGTGAAGATTATGTAAAACCCATTATAAGTCTTTTTAAGAACAGATAATCAGGTATGAAAGAGTTAAAAACAGTCATAATCTTTTTCTTCCTGTGGATGCCCGGCATTCACCCTGTAATCGCGGTGGATGGGAAGGTGGAGGCAAATATTACCAAAGATTCGGTTAGTATAGGAGAAAAGCTGGAGGTATCGATTACCATCCGGAGTAAAGAAAGGCTCAAATCTATTTTTCTACTGGATAAAGGCCTTTTCCCGGTTCCTGTAGAGTTGTTGACCACCTCATCCGATTCATCCTTTGCCAAAGACAATAACACCTATAATTATCTTTACGAGGGAATTTCTTTTGATACAGGAATGTTCCGGATCAATCCGGTGATGATCCTGGTGTCGTCGGAGACCGGAAAGGATACCCTTTACAGTCCGGAATTGTTGGTTCAGGTTTATTATCCGGAGGTAGATACCTCTGCAGCTATCAAAGATATCAAGGGACCCATAAATACCCCTCTTACTTTCGCTGAGCTTAATACGGAAATAGCAGCAGGCTCGGTACTCATTCTACTGCTGTTGGCAGCATATCTGATTTACCGCTATCTGGCGAAACGCAGAAAGGGTGAGATTCATAGGGAGCCGGAGCTTCCGGCCCACGTTAATGCCCTTAACCGATTAAACCGGTTGAAAAAAGAAAAAATTTGGCAACAGGGAAGAGTTAAGGATTATTACTCGGAGCTTTCAGATATAATACGCTCCTATCTTGAAGGGCGCTATGGATTTTCGGCCAGGGAGTCAATTACAACAGAGATCCTCGACAGCTTCAGACCCTGGTCGTATGAAGATGATTTCCTTATGGAGGTACTCGAAAAGCTATTGATTACCAGTGACCTGGTAAAATTTGCCAAAGAAGACCCCGGACCGATGGAGAATGAAACAAATCTGAATAACGCCTATATTTTTGTTGAGAAGACCAGGGAAAGTGAAAAGGTTGAGGACCTTTCCATATCCCATGAAAAAACTGAAGTGTGATGTTTGACTTTCAATATGCCAATCCGGGAATTTTATACCTGCTGCTGCTGCTGCCGCTAATGCTGGTATACTATATTTTACGCGAGGCAAACCGGCATCCTGAGGTCAGGATCAGCAGCATGAAACTCTTTGGGGAAACGGGTATTCCCTTGCGGCTGGTTCTCAGGCATGCTTTGTTTGGACTAAGACTACTTGCCATGGCTGCACTGATCATCGCCCTTGCCAGGCCCCAATCGGTGGAATCCTGGTCCCAGACTACTACAGAAGGGGTCGATATTTGCCTTGTGGTGGATATTTCAGGGAGTATGAGAGCTATGGATTTTAAGCCCAACAGATTGGAAGCTGCAAAGGATGTGGGTGCAGAATTTATAAACGGCCGGCCTTATGATCGTTTTGCTATCGTTGGATTCAGCAGTGAAAGTTTTACTGTCTGTCCTCTTACCACAGATCGCGGAGTGGCAGTGAAACAGCTTACCGGATTGAATTTTGGATTAATTGAGGATGGGACTGCGATTGGACTTGCCATTGCCACCGGGGTTAACCGTCTGAAAAACAGTGATGCAGAATCGAAGGTGATTATCCTTCTTACCGATGGGGAGAATAATTCGGGGACCATCGGACCCTCCACTGCTGCTGATATCGCAGCCGAATTGGGTATACGGATCTATTCCATAGGTGTAGGTACGCATGGGACTGCTCCCTATCCTGTAAATACCGCCCTGGGGCAACGAATTCAACAGATGCCGGTTAGCATAGATGAGGAAACCCTCAAAGAGATTTCGGATCAAACCGGAGGACGGTATTTCCGGGCAACAGATAAAGAAACCCTGGCCGGTATTTATGAAGAGATTGATAAACTTGAAAAAACCATCCTCGAAACACGCGACTTTAGTGAGAAAAAGGAAGAATATTTTGTATTTCTGCTAACAGGAGTACTCATTCTGCTTTCAGAAGTGTTACTTAGAAATACCTTGTTGAAAACCCTGGCATAAATGAGTATGGAATTTACTAGAATCGAAATATTGTATGCTTTTGGAATTATCCCGGTCCTTGCACTGATCTTTATCGGGAATACCTACCGGCAGAGAAAGCGCATGAGATCCTTTACGAGTCCTGCTTTGTATCCCATTCTGATACCGGGATATTCAGAAAAACGTAAATGGTTGAAATTCGGCCTTATGCTTTTATCTCTTTCCCTGCTTATTTTTGCGCTTGCAGGACCCAGAGTAGGGGTAACCCTGAAAGAGGTAAGGAAAGAAGGAAGTGAGATCATCATTGCCCTCGATGTTTCAAACTCCATGCTGGCTGAAGATATCAAACCCAACCGACTGGAGGTGGCCAGGCAATCCCTTAACCGGATGCTGAATGAAATGGAAAATGATAAGATAGGACTGATCGTATTTGCGGGAGATGCTTATACTCAGATTCCCGTTACCACAGACTACGGGGCGGCAAGGTTGTTCCTGAATACCGTCACTACCGACATGGTTTCCAAGCAGGGAACCGCGATTGGTTCGGCCATTGAGCTTGCCAGTCGTTCATTCTCTCCGGAAACAGAGGGCGCAGAAGGCAGCGCAGGTTCGCGTGCTCTTATTATCATTACCGATGGGGAGAATCATGAAGGGAATGCCCTGGATGAAGCAGAAGCTGCAGCAGAAAAAGGAATTGTGATCCACACCATTGGATTAGGGGATCCCGACGGGGTGCCACTACCGGTCTCGCCTGGCAGCAACCAATTCAGAAAGGACAATGAAGGAAGGGTGGTTGTCAGTAAACTGGATGAGAATACCCTTAAACAAATCGCATCCATTGCTAATGGATTTTATGTTCGGGCCGGAAATAACAGTGCAGGCCTTTCCCAGCTGCTCAATAAACTTGATGAACTGGAAAAAGAAGATTTTACGGCAAGAGTGTTCTCTGAATATGCCGAAAGGTACCAGTATTTCCTGGCTGCAGCCTTAATTCTGTTACTTTTCGAATACTTGATCTCTCAACGTAAAAACAAATGGCTGGAGACAATCTCAATCTTTAAGAGTCATGAATAAGATAAAGGTTATAATTACTTTGTTGATGCTTCTTCCTGGAATCCTTAATGCCCAGGAGGAAAGAAAGTATATACGTGAAGGGGTTAAGAATTATGAAGAAGGAGATTACAACAGCGCGGAACTCTCCTTTCGAAAAGCCCTGGAAAAGGACAGCGCCTCTCAAATTGCCGGTTATAATATGGCCGGAACCCTTTACCGTACAGAGAATTATCAGGATGCGAGTGCCATCCTGAATGACCTGGCAGAATCTGCAGCCGATGAAAATCTGAAGGCACAAGCTTTCCATAACCTGGGGAATACCTTCATGAACTCTGAAGATTATGAGAAAAGTGTGGAAGCATATCAGAACTCACTCCGGCTGAATCCCGGGGATGAAGAAACCATTTATAACCTTACCCTGGCAAAGAAAAAGCTTCAGGAACAGCAGCAGGATCAGCAGGATCAACAGGATCAGCAAGACCAGCAGGATCAGCAGGATCAGCAGGATCAACAGGATCAGCAGGATCAGCAGGATCAGCAATCCCGGGAAAATGAGCAGGAACCCGGAGAAGAACAGAAACCTCAGTCAGAGCAACAAAAGGAACTTTCCAAAGAGGATATTGAAAGGTTGCTTCAGGCCATTCAGCAACAAGAAGAAAAAGTGAATCAAAAGATTGCAGAGGAGCAGAAAAAGTCTAAAAAAATAAGTACGGAAAAGGACTGGTAAAAGAGGGTAATAATCAAAAACCAGAATAAAGAAAATTCGCAATATTTTTTTGAACGATGCATAAGCCGAGATACTATATATACCTACCCTTCCTGGCAATTCTGTTTCAGTCCGGATTGCTTTTCGCACAGGAAAAGAGCATAACTGCCAGTGCTCCGGCGGTAGTGCAGGTGAACCAGGCTTTTAATTACACCGTAAGCGGAGAGGTGCAGGGTGATTTAAGTATAAAAAATCCGGAAGGGATCAGAATTATGCGGGGTCCCTCTCAAATGGTGAGCTACCAGTCGAGTAATGTGAATGGCAGGTTGCAGAATACCATGCAGGTAAGTTATACCTATTTACTCGTTGCCGAAAAGGAGGGTGAGTATGAAATACCCCCAGCCGAAATCAGAGCCGGCGGTAAAACCTATGAGTCCAATCCGGTAAAGATTAAGGCGAAGGCAACAGCAACGGGTGGTCAGGATAGCGAGAATGAAGGCCCACCGCCCGTAATCCTCAGCCTGGAGCCTTCGCGAACTTCCATCTATGAAGGGGAGCAGATTTTGGTGGAAACCCGTGTATTCTATCGGGAAAGGATTCGACTTACCGCCTTAAACAGTCCGGAGTATGATGGTTTTTGGACCGAATCCCTGGATCCTGATAATTTCGCTTCCAATCAGACCAGGAACGGGACTAGTTACCGGACCCAGGTTATAAAACGCGATCTCATTACGGCTCAAAAGAAAGGAGAAATTAACCTGGGAAGTGCGACCATGGATGTGGATATTCAAAGACAGGTAAGGACCAACCGGCCCTCCAGTCCCTTCGATGATTTTTTCAGCGATCCTTTTTTTAACAGTCCTAACCGATATGAAACCCTCAGCCGCACATTTACTTCGAATCCCCTGAAGATTGAAGTGAAACCTTTGCCTTCCGGAGCCCCTTCAGCCTTTAACGGTGCTGTTGGGGATATTAAGGTCCAGGCCAAGATGGACGGAGATAGTGTGGAGGTTAACAATGCCCTGAATCTGAAAATAACCATCAATGGAAAAGGAAACCTTGCTCTTTTATCGACCCCGGAAATAGATTTTCCACCCGACCTGGAGGTTTTTGAACCCAAAAGGACCAATAATATCAGCCATTCGGTTTCCGGAACCAGCGGAAAAGTTGAATTTGACTACCTGATAATTCCGCGTTTTCCCGGTGAGTACAGGATAGCACCGGTGGAATACTCCTGGTTTGATCCTGGTACACGCACATTCCGGTCTTTTTCCTCTTCCGGATTTAATATAGTTGCTTTTGGTAATGCAGAGAACAGTGGTGAAGCGCTGCCCCCGGCAGGATTGTTCCGTGAGGACGTAAGAAACCTGAATGTTGATATCCGTTTTATCCGGCTTGATCCGGGCAGCCTCAGGTTAAGCTCCGGCCTGATTGTGAATATCAGCTGGATTTATTACTATTTTGCGGGTGGACTTGTTTTCCTGGGAGTTTTTATGGTTCTCTGGAGAAAAAGGACCCAAAGAAATGCAGATATCTTCCGAAATCGTTCAAGAAAGGCACGCAGAATTGCAGTTAAAAGACTGGGTCGGGCTTCAGCCCACCTGAAAAACAAAGATGATCGTTTTTACGAGGAGGTATTGAGTGCCATTTGGGGCTACCTTGGCGACCGTCTTGGGATGTCGGCAGCGGAGCTTTCACGTGAGAGTGTTAAAATTGAATTACAACAGAAAGGGGCTGGGGATCAGCTTTCCGGTGATTTAATGGAATTAATCGAGGAATGCGAACAATCAAGGTATTCTCCTTTAAAAAGCGAACAAATGGATACGATATTCCGCAAAGCCACCAAAAGTATTGAAAATCTGGAACAATTAATCAGATAATATGAGATTTAGTTACATTCTTATTGCAATCCTGTTTATCTATTCAGATTTGTTTGGTTCAGACAATCCTGATTCAGCTTTTGTAAAGGCTGGTGAATTATATACCAATGGCAATTATGAGGAAGCCATTAGAGAATGGTCAGGTATTGAAGATCAGGGATTGGCCTCAGCCGAATTATTTTACAATTTGGGAAATGCCTATTTTCGTTCTAATAAGCCTGGAAAAGCCAGACTATACTACGAAAGAGCCCTTCTGCTTGATCGCGGTGATGAAGATATAAAGTCAAATCTGGAATTTGTAGAATCCATGCTAACCGACAGATTTGATGAAGTTCCCATCTTTTTTGGCTTAAAATGGTGGAATTCATTTACGTCTTTATTCCTTCCCAATACCTGGATGCTTGTAACAGTTTTCCTTTTCGGACTATTCCTAATTGCAGGTGTGTTTTATACGGTATCCGGTTCTTTTAGATTAAAGAGAAACGCCTTCTTTGGGGCCCTGTTTTTGTTATTTTTTTCTGCCTTGACCTTTTCGATCACACTGAAGCAGAGAAACCACTTTAAAGATCCCGGAACCGCAGTAATTATGGAATCCTCTCTCGTGGTTAAATCGGCTCCACGAGAAAGCTCCAAGGATTTGTTTATCCTCCATGAAGGTACCAAAGTGTCGATTGAGACCAAACTGGAAGACTGGACTGAGATAAAGATCAGCGATGGACGAAAAGGCTGGGTTAGGGTAAGCGGATATGAAGAAATTTCCCTTATAAATCACTTTCATGAAGCCCATTGATATGTTTAAGCGCAGAGCATCGGATGAAGATTTACTCAGGACAGAATTATGGGATACCTGGGAATGTGAACCTTCAGTATTTCCCTGGAAGTATTCAGGAAAGGAGGAATGTCTTATCCTTGAGGGCAAGGCTACAGTAACCGACTTATCAGGAAATACCCTAAGATTTACAAAGGGAGATTATGTGGTTTTCAACAAAGGACT
>CAZNFR010000040.1:0-30745 GCA_964572225.1 uncultured Bacteroidaceae bacterium | reverse complement strand
TTAAGGCAAGATTTGCCATCAATCTTTCCGAAAGAAACGGAAGTCAGGCCTATACCGATGCAATTGCTGCTTTAGGGAATGCATACACTTCCAATGCCGATAACTTGTCCTTCACTTTCGGTACAGCTCAAAATGAAAAAGCTCCTATTGCTCAGTTCGTGAATGAAAGGGGCGATATCGTAATGGGTAAATACTTTGTAGACATGTTGCTCGCTGCCAATGATCCGCGTCTTCCTGAGTATGCTGCATTAAGTGATGAAGATACCTATGCAGGATCAGAGCCTGCAGTGGTGGAAACCGATGGCATTTCATTTCCGGGGAACTTCATTGCTGATCAGGACAATCCGGTAACTTCTTACTTCATGACTTACGCCGAATGTAAGTTCATTGAAGCGGAAGCTAAATTTGCCAGCAATAAGGCAGAGGCTCTCGAAGCATGGCAGGATGGTGTTCTTGCATCTGTGGAACTTGTACTTGGAGATACGGTAGGAACCACTGCATGGTTTGAAGCCAATGTATTTAACAAGACTGAAGCTTCCCTGACCATGGAAGATATCATGATGCAAAAATATGTTGCGAATTTCGGACAGATCCAGCCTTACAACGATTACAGAAGAACCGGTTATCCTAACAGACTCCTGGTTCCGGATCTGGCTACTGTTCCCCTGCCAAAGAGATTCCCCTATTCTCAGGAAGAGATCATCTACAACAGCAATGTAGAAGCACTCTGGCAGGAAAGCGTATTTCTTGACACACCTGTATGGTGGGATGCAAATTAAGTCAAACTTAAAAAATACCTGAACAATGAAAAATATATTAAAATTATTATCACTTTTATTAGTAATCCTGGTTGCCTTTGTCTCCTGTGAAGAGGAAGATGAATGGTACACAGATTACAGCGGGTCAGGCGATGCATACGTTCAGTTTTCTGACGCTGCGTTTGACTATGGATTGTTTCTTGATGCAGAAGGAAACGTGGTTACACCGGAAAGTTTCCCCATCTATGTTAAAATCCTCGGTCCTGCCCAGTCATCTGATGTGACAGTGGGAATCACAGTTGCCGAATCTACTGGAGGCAGCGGAGAATGGAGTCTTTCCTCCACTACTGCTACCATCCCTGCAGGCAAACTTACCGGTAGTGTTATGATATCGACAAGGATGCTGCAGTTCTGGATTCAACCTATGAAATCAGCCTTGAGCTGAACAGCAGCTCTTCTCTGCCTGTTTATGGAAACGCTACCACAGAGGCTACCGTTACCGTAATGAAGGGATTATCCTGTGCGCTCGATTACGATTATTTTACCGGTGCTTTTTATTATAAAACCATCTGGGATTATGATGTAAATCCTGTAGCTACGGTTACTCCGGATGCAGACGATGATGTGCTGGCAATTGAGATGATCTGGGATGAAATCCCCGGAGTCAATATCACCCTGGATGTAGGTAGTGAAATTGCTACAAACACCTACAGACTCTCAGCCGATAATCAGGCTGCTGTCTGGACCGGTGATCTGACCTCATGGGGACTCAGCGATAATTGTTCCTTCGATTTCGACGATTTCAATGCAGGAATGGCTATGTCATGTACCGGTGAATTCCAGTTTGCCTGTACTCCATACCTTGTTGACAATGCCGATGGAGCAGTTTATTGGTGGGGTGGTGAGTTTGTGTTCGAGTTCGTTCCGGGAACCCCTTCTCCGGGAGCAAAATCGGTTTCCATCAGACCGAACGGCGATTTCAAACCTGAATTACAGAGAATAAAATAAATTGATTATCCATATCAAAGGATAGGTGCCTGGTTCAGGCACCTATCTTTTTTTTCCAAAAATTGAAATGAAAACAGTATTCCTTGGTATTTTTTTAGTTTTTTTTACTCTGGACTTTGCATTTTCTCAGGTGGTCATTTTACCTGTTGATAATCTCGTACGTGATTACAGTGGGCAAATCAGAAGTACTGTGGGCAAAACCGGAGAAGGAATAGACGGCACTCCTTTTGTATTTGATGATTATGTAAGTGGAATCGTCTATCCCTCCAATAAAAAAGATGCCTTCAATGTGATGGTAAATATAAACTCCTATTCGGATATGTTCGAGATAAGCGTGAATGACAATAAATATGAAATGCCCAATCACTCTTTTGACAGTGTCAAAATTGGGGTGAGCAAATTTATTCCCGTAAATCAGTTTAAGGATGACCGTTTAACTGTATACACCATGCAGGTTCTGGGTGAAGACAGGAAAGGGAACTACCTTGTTAAGGAATATGTGATTAATCTACTCGATGCCCAGGCAGCCAAAGCTTATCAGCAACCGAGGCCTGCAACCTATCAGCTTTTTCCTCCCAAATATTACTTCTACGAATCAGAGGAAAGGAAACTCATCCCTTTAAATACTTTCCGTGTGCTGAAAAAAGATGTGGACAAACCTGAGGAACTCCGATCATTCCTGAAGGAAAACAGGATTAATAAAAGAGATGTTACCGATCTTCAGAAATTGTTCAATTTCGTTTATCAGGGAGATTAATTCACGATGATGTTAGCCTGCATTAAGCAGCAGGCGATAATCAGATGATCATTCCTGCTCCCACTGTGTTATTGGTTCCTTCCTCTACCAAAATAAAGCTCCCTGTCTGCCGGTTCCTTCGGTAAGAATCAAATAAAACCGGTTTGGAGGTTTTTATTTTGATCCGGGCAATTTCGTTGAGACCAATACCCAGATCATCGTAATTCTTCTCAAGGTTATTTATATTAACCTTATAGCTGACTTCCCTGATCATGGCTCTTACCTCATTACTGGTATGCCGCATTATGTATTTCCCATTGGGGATCAGCGGTTTTTCACTGAGCCAGCAAACCATGGAATCAATTTCCTGTCCTGTTTCCGGCTCTTTGTTATCCCTTACGATCATATCTCCCCGGCTGATGTCAATATCATCCTCCAGGGTAAGGGTTACAGACATAGGTGTAAAAGCCTGGTCGAGACTCCCGTTAAGGGTGTCAATACTTTTAATGGCACTTGTGAGTCCTGAAGGCAAGACCTTGACCTTATCTCCTTTTTTAAATATCCCACTGGCAATCCTTCCTGCATACCCCCGGTAATCATGGTATTCATCCGATTGGGGACGGATAACATACTGAACCGGGAACCTGCAGTCAACAAAGTTTCGGTCGCTGGCAATATGAATGGTCTCCAGCAGATACAGCAGGGTAGGTCCGTCGTACCAATCCATCCTTGTGCTTCTGTCCACTACATTATCTCCTTTGAGTGCACTGATGGGGATAAACCTGACATCCTGCACATCCAGCTTGGAAGAGAAGGCGTTGAACTGATCCCGGATTTCCTCAAAACGTTTTTCGCTGTATTCAACCAGATCCATTTTGTTAATGCAAATGACAATATGAGGAATACGCAACAGGGAAGCAATATAGGAATGCCTGATGGTTTGTTCGAGCACCCCGTTCCGGGCATCCACAAGGATAATTGCCAGGTTGGCGGTGGAAGCACCGGTCACCATGTTACGGGTATATTGAATATGCCCGGGAGTATCGGCAATGATAAATTTCCGTTTGGGTGTGGCAAAATACCGGTAGGCAACATCGATGGTAATACCCTGTTCCCTCTCCGCCCTGAGTCCGTCGGTAAGAAGAGCCAGATTCACATGTTCATCTCCTCTTCTTTCACTGGCAGCTACCACCTGCTCCATCTGATCCTCAAAAATAGACTTACTGTCGTACAACAGTCTTCCGATCAGGGTGCTCTTTCCGTCATCCACGCTTCCTGCGGTGGTAAACCGCAAAAGTTGCATATCCAGGTATCCTGTTGTAGTTTCCTGCGTTTGTGTTTCCATTTTTTGTGCTTAGATTTTAGAAATACCCTTCCTTTTTCCGGTCTTCCATAGCCGCTTCCGACCGTCTGTCGTCATATCTCCCTCCTCTTTCGGTTACACGGGTGGCAGCTACCTCATTAATAATGTCCTCGAGTGACTTAGCGGTTGAAAGGGTGAGTCCGGTACAGGTGATATCCCCGATGGTCCGGCATCGTACGTCTCTGGTTTCCGGTTTTTCTTCCTTTTTCATTTCCATGAAAGGAGCGGTGGCAAGCCAAACCCCATCACGCAGAAAAACCTCTCTTTTATGGGTGAAGTAAAGATCGGGAATGGGTATGTTTTCGAGAAATATATATTGCCAAACATCCATTTCAGTCCAGTTGCTCAGGGGGAAAACCCTGAAATGCTCGCCCATGTTCTTCCTTCCGTTGAAAATGTTCCAAAGTTCAGGACGCTGATTCTTGGGATCCCACTGTCCGAAATCGTCGCGATGAGAGAAAAAACGCTCTTTTGCGCGGGCTTTTTCTTCATCTCTTCTTCCACCTCCAAGCGCTGCATCGAACTTGTGCTTTTCAATTGCATCCAGAAGAGTTACGGTCTGAAGAACGTTTCGGCTGGCGTTAATTCCTTTTTCCTCCACAACCTTGCCTTCATCAATGCTGTCCTGTACATAGGCAACAAGACATTTCCCCCCGGTTTCTTCCATTAATTTGTCCCTAAATTCGAGCGTTTCGGGAAAGTTATGACCAGTATCTATATGAAGACATGGGAAGGGTACCTTTGCAGGATAAAAAGCTTTCCTGGCCAGGTAATACATCACAATGGAATCCTTTCCTCCCGAGAAAAGAAGGGCCGGTTTTTCAAACTGGGCGGCCACCTCCCTGATCACATAAATCGACTCCGATTCCAGCTCCCGCAAATGGGTTAGGGTATAATTATCCATTCTCAAAACCTCCGGTTTTTAAATAATGCGACAAATATAGTAATAATTTTACAGTGAACCTTTTCTGGTCCTGATCCGGCAATCGGCGATAAAATTACGAAACTAAAAACCGAGCTGCTTTCTTAAGTCTGAAATGATCCTGTCGTGATCAAAACCAAGGGAAGGAAGGTCATTGAGAGATCTCCAGGATGCGGATGAAGCATCATCCCCTGCAACGGGTTTTTGGGGTTTCCCTCTGAGGATATGATAAAAGACCATAGAAATGGTGCGCCCCCGGGGATCCCGGCCCACTTCGCTATAGGTCCTGAATTGGACCAGCCTCTCTGCCTTTATTCCGGTTTCTTCCTCCAGTTCACGGTAGGCCGCCTCTTCCAGGGTTTCATCCATCTCAACAAAGCCCCCGGGCAAAGCAAACCTATCCTTGAAAGGTTCATCCTTGCGGCTGATCAGTAAAATCCGGATATCATTCTCTACGCGGTAAAACAAGGCAATATCCACCGTAACTGCAGGACGCGGGTAATCATAGGTATAACTCATACTAAAAACGTTTATTGAACCCCCGGGAATTAATAATCCCTGTCTTCGAAATCCTCATCCTTCCTCTCTCGTATTCTCTTGTAAACGAGAAAAATAATAGCTACTGAGAGCAGAACAATGATAAGTCCGTAAAAATCGGAAAAATTATACATTTCCTTTTGGTTAAATTCCGGGTTTGGAGGTAGCCTTATCCATACAAAGGTAAGGAATTAAGCCACCAATCGCTTATTCTTTTTCCCTTATTTTAACCGCTGTGCCATAGGCCAGAATTTCGGAGGTGGCAGCCATCACCATGGAGGTAGTGAATCTTATGTTGATCACGGCATCTGCCCCGAGGTTCTCCGCATCTTTTCTCATTCTCGAAAGCGCTTCTTCCCTGGCATCCGCCATAAGTTTAGTGTACTCTTTTATCTCTCCTCCAATAAGGTTTTTTAATCCGGCAAAGATATCTCTGCCGATATTCCGGGCCCGAATGGTACTCCCTCTGACAACCCCAAGGGCTTCGGTAATTTCCTGGCCCGGTATAAAATCAGTGTTGACAAAAATCATTTTCATGGTTTTATAAATTAAAAATTTGTTCCTCAGGATTTTTCTAATCGCTAAAAAAAGATCGGGCTTGAAAAACAAGCTTATTGTAAAACAAGATTATACCTCCTAATTCCCCAAAGATGGTGGGTATACATTTTAGAATCTTCCCGATGGATACCCTCATTATCCAGATGATCGTATCTCACTTTACCTGAGGCATGTATGATCCTCCCCGGATCCAGAATGATGCCGGTGTGGGTAACTTTTCCCTCATTCCCGAAGAATGCAAGGTCCCCTGTTTTCGCATGGTCTACAGAATCAATTTTGACTCCCTCCTGCGCCTGTTGGGAAGCATCCCTGGGTAAATTTTTCCCCCACTGCCTGAGAAGATTTTGGGTAAACCCGGAACAATCGACCCCAAAGCAGCTTTTGCCTCCCCATAGATAAGGGATTTCCAGCCATGACAGGCATTTTTCCTTAAAAAAGGAAGGATCCCGGATCTCTTGAGCCATTCTCAGGTTGATGCATTGAGCATTCAGGTTCATTTTTTCCTCCCAGACTCCGTAAATAATGCTGCCCGAACTTAGCACCAGTTGTCCCCGAAAACAGGGGTGGGGTGCCGGCACAAAATTGCAACTTAGAATTTTATATCCTGAATCCAGAAGTGAATCATAATCTTTAAAGCTCAAAGTTTCAAGATTTTTTATATCCACCCATCCTTCATATCCATCGGCGTCGGCGATAATCTCAAGGAAGGAGTTGGTTGGCTGACTCACCTTCAGGCTAACCGTTTCCCCAAACAGGAGCTGGGTAACCATCTCAGATCTGTCACCGGGCTCCTTTCGGACCGGAGCGAATGATTGTAAACAAATCGCCTTTTTCAAAGTATCCTTTTTGTAAAGATACAAAAACGTACACGAGAGTAAAGAACTTCCCCGGTGTTTAAAAATCGGGCTTATGGGAAAAGCAAGCATTGCAGATCCCATCGCAATTACGGAAATAAGTCTTATCTTAGTCCGGATGAAGCTGTTATCCACAATATGGAAGCCATGAAATTGAAGCAGAGAATAAGTCGTTTTTCTTCCTATCTATTTTTTATTGCCGGGATTGCGGTAATCGTTTCCCTTTTCCCAAGGAAAGGTAAATTCGGATATGAGTTCCAGAAGGGCCGGCCCTGGATGCATGAGGTATTGGTTGCCCCCTTTGATTTCCCTATCTACAAGTCGGAAGCCCAGATCCAGGCAGAAAGGGACAGCCTCCTCATGGACTTTCAGCCCTTCTTTAAACTTGATACCACTGTGAGAACCGGAATTCTCGTAAGCTTTGATAATCTCTTCGAAGAGGCCTGGACCCGGTACAGCGGAGAGGTCAGAGATTCCAGAATGAGTTCCCTTTTTGGAACCTCCATCGATGGGCCTGCCGAACTAAAAGAGGTTTACCGGACAGAAATCATCGCTCTTTTGAATCAGCTCTATAACCATGGAATTGTTGAGGACCCGGCCCAACTGGAAAGGGTCAACAATCGCGATAAACTGGTGAACGTCATCAAAGGTCAGGAAGTGGAGGTAAGGCAGGCCGATCGAATCCTCAGCCTGAAATCGGCCTTTGAAACCTTTGAAACGGAGCTCAAAGCCCTTTCTGAAAGGCTGCAACCAGACAAGAGGCAGTCTGCCGTGTTTATCCGCAGACTGGATCCTACCCCTCTAATCGAAGCCAATCTTGAATTTGATGAAACCACTACCAACCTCGCCCTTGAGGAGGCTCTGGCAGGGATCTCCCAGAGCAAAGGGATGATACAATCGGGTGAGAAAGTCATTGCCCTTGGCGAACCGGTTACGGAAGAAAAAAACCAGATCCTGGAATCCCTCAGGCGTGAATATGAGACCAATCCCGGAGTTAACCGAAACTACGGAGCTATTGTGGTAGGACAGATACTCCTGGTGGCATTTACCTTTGTTGTACTTTACCTCTTCCTTTTTCATTTTCGCCCGGAAGTCCTCGAGAGCGGGAAAAAGACCTTTTTTATCGTGATGATCGTGGTTATTCTGGCTTTTCTTGCTTCACTGACCCGCAAGGCCGAATCCCTGAATATATATGTGGTTCCCTTTGTAATCCTCCCGATTATCCTTAAGACTTTTTACGATGCCCGGGTAGCCTTATTTGTTCACCTGGTCACCATCCTTCTCATCGGATTCTGGGCACCCAACGGATTTGAATTCGTTTTCATGAATTTCATTGCCGGGGTGGTCGCTATTTTCACTCTCAGAAATGTTTATCGTCGCGATATTCTTTTCATAGCCGCGGTTCTGGCCTTCGGATCCTATGCCCTGGTGTACACCTCTCTGGGGCTGCTCCAGGAGGGAAGCTTCAGAAATATTGAACTGATTAATTTTGCCTGGTTTGGAGGCAACGCACTGCTGGTTCTCACTTCCTACCCACTAATCTATATTTTTGAAAAGAGCTTCGGATTTATTTCCGATGCAACCCTGGTTGAACTTTCAGACACAAACCAGCCGCTGCTGAGGGAACTGGCGGAAAAGGCACCGGGAACCTTTCAGCATTCCTTACAGGTGGCCAACCTTTCCGAGGCAGCAGCCCGGCAGGTGGGGGCCAATGCTTTGATGATCAGAACTGGCGCTCTTTACCATGATATCGGAAAAATGGAAGATCCCCGATACTTTATCGAGAATCTTACCTCCAACTATAATCCCCACAACGAGCTGGAGTTTGAAATAAGCGCTGAAAAGATCATAGGCCATGTTACCAGAGGGATAGAAATTGCCAGAAAGAACAAACTTCCCTCAGTGATCATCGATTTTATCCGCACCCACCACGGAACCACAAGGGTGCAATATTTCTACCGGTCTTTTATTCGTAAATATCCTGAGGCACAGGTGGATATCGATAAATTCACCTATCCCGGACCCAAACCCTTTTCCAAGGAAACCGCCATTCTCATGATGGCCGATTCTACCGAGGCCGCTTCCCGGAGCCTCAAAACCATTGACAAGGAAAAGATTCACGATCTCGTGGAAAATATTATTGATAATCAAATGAATGAGGGGCAATTTGAAAATGTAGACCTGACCCTTAAAGATTTTACCCGGATCAAAACCTTATTCAAAGAAAAACTGGCCAATATTTACCACGCCAGGATTGAATACCCGGAATAGGATCACATTTCAATTACAAGTACATCCGGATGCTTGCTTTCATCCCATTCGAAAGTAGCATCGGAAACCGTGATGTTCCTGATAAGCTCATTTATGGTCACGGTAATGTTAATCCCGTCCTTTTGTTTCATGGTAAGGGAATGCAGAATTCCATCTTTCCCAATACGCAGTCTGAGTATGGAATAATTGGTATTCAGTTCTTTAGGGTAAAGGTCGATTTCCGTAAGCTTTTTACCCTCAAATTCTGTTTCACCCTTATTTTGATATTTATAGTATTCCCGGTAATTGGAAAGTAGACTGAAAGGATTACTCATCATAGGATCCACACTTCCCGGTTCCGGCGTACTTTGGTACACTTCCTCATTTGCCCTCAGGTAGGTCCACATTTTCTCCCCGTTAAAAAAAACTTCCGTATCCTCGGTTTTGAGTTTATAATTGGAATCTTTGATGATCAGTGAGCCATAATCGGAGACACTTGCATCTTCCCTTCCGGAATAAATTTCGTACCGGAATTCAATCTGCAGGGGAGTCTTTCCGGAGTATTCAACCGCAATTTTATTCAGGTAAATTTCTGCTGAAGGGTCCTGCATCGATGGCTGATCCTGCGCCTGAAGCTGTGATCCTGTATAAACCAGGATAAAAATGAATGATATTCGGATTAGGTTTGCCATAAAGCTTTTTATTCAAGGTTCTTCAAAATGTGTTCCAAACTCATCTCATCCTGTATCAGGACCTCCCTTGCCTTGCTTCCCTCAAAGGGCCCCAGGATGCCTGCCGCTTCGAGCTGATCCACGATCCTTCCGGCACGGTTGTATCCCAATGCCAGCTTACGCTGGATCATGGAGGTCGACCCCTGTTGGGTCTGAACAACCAAACGGGCAGCATCCTCAAACTTTTCGTCCCGCTTTTTCAGATCCACCTCAGCCGATTCACTAACCGCTTCTTCAACCTCCGGTAGCTCGTGCGCGGTCGGATAGCCCCTTTGAGACCCTATGTATTCCGTAAGGGTTTCGATTTCGTGGGTGTCAATAAATGCGCATTGCAGCCGGGTAGGCTCATTGCCGGATGAGATTAGCATGTCGCCCCTTCCAATTAGCTGATTGGCACCCGACTGATCGAGTATGGTGCGTGAATCAATAACCGACATAACCCTGAAGGCAATTCTGGCAGGGAAATTCGCTTTGATAAGCCCGGTTATGATATTGGTTGTAGGTCTCTGGGTGGCTATGATCAGGTGTATTCCAATAGCTCTGGCAAGCTGTGCCAAACGGGCGATCGGCTCCACGATCTCTCTCCCTGCGGTCATGATCAGGTCAGCAAACTCGTCAATGATCAGTACAATATAGGGCAGGTAACGATGCCCTTTTTCCGGATTCAACTTCCTTTTTACGAACTTAAAATTGTATTCCTTGATGTCCCTAACCTGAGCTTCCTGTAAGAGGTCATACCGGCTGTCCATCTCTACGGTTAAGGATTTGAGTGTAGTGATCACCTTTTGTGTGTCGGTGATGATGGCATCCTCCGTATCCGGAAGTTTCGCCAGGAAATGCCTTTCAATCTTATTGTAAAGGGTAAGCTCCACCTTTTTGGGGTCCACCAGCACAAGCTTGAGCTGGGAAGGATGCTTTTTATAAAGCAGGGATGCAATAATGGCATTTAATCCCACCGATTTACCCTGACCGGTCGCCCCGGCAACGAGCAGATGCGGCATACGGGTAAGGTCAAAGACATAAGTTTCATTCGAAATGGTTTTCCCCAGGGCTACCGGAAGATCAAATCTGACTTCCTGAAATTTATGCGAGGAAAGCACATTTTTCATGCTCACAATCCGGGGCTGCTGATTGGGAACCTCGATGCCGATGGTTCCTTTTCCCGGGATGGGTGCAATAATCCGGATCCCGAGGGCAGCCAGGCTGAGGGCAATGTCATCTTCCAGGTTTTTGATCTTGGAAATGCGAATGCCCGGGGCCGGGACTATCTCGTAAAGGGTTACCGTAGGACCAATGGTGGCCTTGATCTTATCAATTTTTATTTTGTAATTGGCCAGGGTGTCGATGATCTTATTTTTGTTGGAGATCAGTTCATCGTTACTTACCGTGGGATTCCCGGTCTCGTGATCGGTAAGCAGACCCAGATTGGGATAGCGGTAACTGGACAGATCCAGGGTGGGATCGTAATCTTTCAGCACCTCATCGTGTGACTCCTCTTCCCCGGGATTTTCAACCGTTAGTTCCATATCTTTTTTAGGTTTTTCCTCCTGTGTTTTTACCTCAGGATCTTCTGCAGCCTGTTTTTCAACTTTCTCCATTTCCCCGCTTATGATCTGGAAATCCTCCTCCTCTTTTTCAATCCCTGTTTTCGTCGGCTTTTCTCCGCCGTCGACTTCCGCTTCCTTCTCCTCCTCCTTCTTTTTTGTAAACCATGAAATAACCGGAAAGGAATAAAGAGCAAAAGCCATGGTAAGAATGATCAGGAGGAAAATGGCACCGGCCGATCCCAGGCTGGCTTTAAGCCATTCACTCAAAAAGTATCCATGGGCCCCTCCGGGTCCGCTGCCCAGAAAATCCACATTTTTGCCGAAGATAAAGCTTAGTACAACCGAAAAAAGTATGGTTGCAATAATGAGCTTGCGAAGCGCTTTTCCGGTTTGGAAAAATTTAAATCCAAGCATGCCTGTTCCTAAGATGACCAGGAAAAGCGGGAAAGAAAAACTTGCCAGTCCGAACCAACGATTAAGAAATTGGGCAGAAAGCCATGCGCCGGCTTTCCCGGCATGGTTATCAACCAGGATTTCAGGTCCGGAAAAGACCTCCCCGAAACGAAAATCCTGATCGGCCTGCCAGGTGAAAAAATAGGATACAAATGCGATGGTCATATAAATCCCAAGAAGAATCAGAAAGGACCCGAAGGTGATCCTGAATTTCTCATCCCGGAAAAAATTAATGGTTCGGCGGACAAATCCAACTATTCCGTTGTTCTTGCTCATGGTTCGGACAGCAGGGTTAAATGGGTTTATTTGAACAATTCATCTATCGCTTTTTCCATGGTTGCGCGATTGATCCTCTGGTAATCCTCCGGGATCTCAAAAAAATCGGCAGGCAGCCGGGTTTCTTCAAATTCTACCGCTTTCAAAACCATTTCTAAAACGCTTAGTTTAGTATAAAATTGTAACAGAACCTCGTCCACATCCCTGTAGGGAGTGGTTATGTTCGGAGATTCGATTCCCAGATCTTCCGTGGAGGCAAGCTCTAATGTATCCCCCCCGGGGAGAATCAAATCAAAATAGTTTGTACTGAAACCCAGAATATCCGGATTGTTCCCGGCAGGCAGGATTTTCAAACCCTCCATGGGGTCAATACCGCAGGGCAGCTCACCCTTTTCACCGATATAATAATATTTCTTGTCAAAAAGTCTCAGCAATGTGGTAACTTCTTGATTTCTAAGGTCTGCCAGATAACGCAAAGAGAATTGTCCAAGAAAACCTTCAATCTGATTTACTGCCAGATTCCTACTGAAAACCAGTCTCATCCGGTTTGGAAGAATTCCTGTCGGAACACTTCCGGCCCGGTCCTCCCTGTATTCAACTTCATAGGTAAGAATTTTAACATCCTTTTCTTTTTCCTTCTTGCTTTTACAGGAAAAAAGGATGAATAAAAAAAACAAAAGGGATAATCCGGGAACTAATTGTTTCAATATGAGACTCTTATTTATACCTGAAGGAATGCCTAAAGGTATAAAATAAATTCAATTCCCAGAAAAATAGTTATTAAACATAGGCTTAAGGGTTATGCCGTAAATGATGGTATATTCACAGTCTGAAAACCGGAGATCGTTTTTGATATTTTTACACACAAAAATTAACCATGAACAAACTTGCAGTTGTAGCCCTAGGCGGGAATGCCCTCCTCAGGGGAAACCAAAAGGGCACCATTGAAGAGCAGGAGCAAAACACAGTGGATACTCTTGAAAACCTGATCTTTTTATTGAAAGAGGGTTACAACCTGGTCATCAGCCACGGAAACGGTCCGCAGGTAGGAAATATTCTTCTCAGGAACGATGCGGGCGAAACCATCTACAACATTCCCCAGATGCCACTTGATGTTTGTGTTGCTGATTCGCAAGGGGGTATAGGCTATATGATTGAAAGGATGCTCAGGAATCTCCTGAAGAAACATGGGATAAAGAAGGAAGTGGTTACTCTGATCACCCAGGTAGTGGTAAACAAGGATGATGAAGCCTTTTCGAATCCGGTAAAAAGAGTTGGAAAGACCTACTCCAAAGAGGAGGCCGATAAAATCACGGCAGACAAGGGTTGGATTTTCAAGGAGGAAGTCAAGGCAGAGAAGGGTTGGAGAAGAGTGGTACCTTCACCCAAACCCATTGGGATCATTAATGAGGCAGTGGTTGAGCAACTGGCCGCTACCGGAACCATTGTGATCGCAGCCGGTGGAGGAGGGATTCCTGTTTATATTGATGAGAATGAAGATATAAGACCGGCGGAGGCAGTGATTGACAAAGATCTTGCATCCTCCCTGCTTGCTGCCAGAATTGGAGCGAACGAGTTTTATATTCTGACCGACGTACCCTTCGTCTATATCAATTACGGAACGCCGGAACAGGAAGTCCGGGAATTCCTGAACTACAATGATACCTTTAAGCTTCTGGAGGAAGGCCAGTTCGGTGAAGGCAGTATGGCTCCGAAGATAAGGGCCTGCCTGCAGTTTATCAGGCAGGGCGGGGAGAAAAGCGTGATCACGGAGGCTTTCAAACTGGAGGATAAATCCTACGGCACAAAAATTACCATGGATTATGAAGATTAATCCTATTCTTATTATTTTTACAGGCTTTTATCAATAAATCACCCGGATAACGGGAAAAAACTTTCTAATTATGGCATTCAATCTTAGAAACCGAAGCTTTGTTAAATTACTGGACTTCACTCCTTCAGAAATAAAGCACCTGATCGAACTGTCTTTTACCCTGAAAAAGGCTAAATATGCCGGAACCGAACAACCCCGGTTAAAAGGCAAAAATATTGCTCTTATTTTCGAGAAAACCTCCACACGGACCCGATGTGCTTTTGAGGTTGCGGCTCACGATCAGGGAGCCAATGTGACTTATCTTGGACCAGGGGGCTCGCAGATCGGACACAAGGAATCCATGAAGGATACCGCAAGAGTTTTGGGTCGTATGTACGATGGCATCGAATATCGGGGGTTCGGACAGGAGATCGTCGAAGAACTTGCAGCCTATGCAGGAGTACCTGTCTGGAATGGACTGACCAACGAATTTCATCCCACCCAGATCCTGGCCGATGTAATGACCATGATGGAACATTGTGATAAGCCCCTTAGCGAGATCAGTTTCTGTTACCTCGGAGATGCCAGGAATAATATGGGCAATTCACTGCTTGTGGGTGCAGCTAAACTGGGAATGGATTTCAGGGCAGCGGCTCCGAAAGAGGTGCAGCCTTCCGAAGAACTGGTAAAAACCTGTCGGGAAATTGCCAAAGAAACCGGGGCGAGAATTACGATCACGGATAATCTGGCCAAGGCTGTGAAGAGTGTTGATTTTCTGTATACGGATGTTTGGGTTTCCATGGGTGAACCGGCCGAGGTATGGAAAACCCGGATAGAAATGTTAAAAGACTACCAGGTTAACCGGGATGTTCTTGAGAAAACCGGAAACCCCAATGTTAAGTTCCTGCATTGTCTTCCTGCATTCCATAACAGAGAAACCAAGGTAGGTGAGGAGATTTACGAGAAATTCGGACTGGAATCCATGGAGGTTACCGAAGATGTGTTTGAGTCTCCGGCATCGGTGGTATTTGATCAGGCCGAGAACAGGATGCACACCATTAAAGCTGTGATGGTAGCTACCCTGGGGTCTTAGGCGTTTCAGAACAGTAACTCCTTAAAATAGTACCAGGTAATCAGTCCTGAAACCACCAGTTTCAGAACCACTCCTGTCAAGAATCCAATAAGGCTCCCGATCCCGGACCTAAGGGCTGATTTTTCGTCCCTGCCTGCCACCAGTTCGCCAACGACCGCGCCCAGAAAAGGCCCGGCGATAAGGCCAATGGGAGCAAAGAATAGGCCAATGATCAGGCCTATGGCAGCCCCCCAGGTTCCCGACTTTGATCCTCCAAAATGTTTGGTTCCCCAAACCGGAACCAGGTAATCGAGCACGGTGACAACCAATGCAGCTCCCCCGAGGTACCAAAGGCGCTCATCAAAAGCTTCTGCCCGCATTTCCGGAACATAGGCGGTGAATCTCAGGATCAAAAGTCCGACGAAACTGAGAGGAGGCCCCGGAATTACCGGAAGTATACAGCCTGCAAGTCCGAGCAGGATGAACAGGCTGGCAAGGATCACCAGGAGTATATCGGCCATTATTTAAGGTTAGTTTTCCACGACCTTGGCCGATTCCACCTTATAGCCTTTTGAGTCGATCATTTCGGCAATCTCATCCAGGCTCACCAGGCTGGTATCGGCTTTCACAAGGGTAATCCCTTCCATATGACGGGCATCCGATTCAATAATACCGGGAAGTTCATTAACCCCGTTTTGAATGGTATTTTCGCATCCGGTGCAGGTCATTCCGCTAACTTCCATTTCAATGAGAACGGTGCTCATTTCATTGATTTCCTGGGGTGGGGAATTTTCCTCTGCTGATTTTTCCCTGCTTGAACAGGATGAAAAAGCAAATCCAAGGCTGAGTAAAGCAATAAGAATAATTTTCATTTAGGTAAAATTAAGTTCCGACAATTTCATCAAAAGCAACATAGATGGCACAGGCAGAGATCGGGATGGTAAAAAACAACCCGATACCAAACGCCAGTGCACCCAGAATGTTCAGTAAAGCCAGCAAAAGAATGAATCCAAAAAAGGAGAACCATTCTTTGGTAATTAGTTTACGGCTAAGCTCCATGGCATCCCAGAATTCTTTCTTTTTAAAATAGACGAAAGGGAGGGCGAAAAGGTAAACCACGGAAAAATAAATACCCGGGATCACGAAAAGGAAATATCCGATAATGGTGATCAGAGTGGTGAGTATATAGGCCAGTAATAAAGGAACAAAAGCATTAAAGCCGTCAAAAAAATTGACAAAATCGACGGGTTTTCCTTTGTCGAGTCTGTGGGCCATAACCAGAAAACCCACCGAAAGGGGGCCTGCCAGCAGTATCCCTCCCATGGGTTGAACGAAGACAAACAAGGCGGTATACAGTAGGAAAAAATCCGGTTTCATACGGAAAATATCGACAGCCTTTTTAATGACGGATGAAATATCCGGGCTATACCCGCGGTCGAGCTTTTCTTCGTAAGAATAATTATCGTCAATCAGTTGCATGAAGGTCTGTTTTTGCCATGCAATTTACAAATAATTGCGAAAACAATATTCATCTTATTTCAGCTTCAATCCGTTCAGGAGTCCGGAAGTGGAACCGTTTTCAGCCCTGCCATGGACCCTGATCATTTTTCCGCTGGTTTTGCAACCGCAGTTACTTCCGCATTCCGGTTGCCGGCTTTTAAGCTGGTTTACGATAAATCTTACCACCGAGAAAACCGCTACGGCTGTGGCTGCGATAAATATAGCGAGTGCGAGATAATCCTGTATCATAGTAGTGTTATTATTCCCTGTGTAATTTTATAGGTTAAAAATGACATTATCCATGCCAATCCCGTGGTATAGGCGATCATAAACAATCCCCAGCCAAAGCTGCCGGCTTCCCTGGAAAAGGTAGCGATTACGGCCACGCAGGGGAAATAGATCAGGATGAACATCAGAAGAGCAAATAAAACCGGGGTACTGAATACTTTTTGTCCCCTGAGTTCTCCATGACTATACTTTGAATTTCTGAGATTGTCGGTTAGAGTCAGATTTTTATTGTTTTCATCCTGGTAGATAACCCCCATGGAGCTGACTACAATTTCTTTGCCGGGTATTCCGGCGAGGAGGCTCACCGTTATCTTCCAATCGAATCCCATGGGTTCCATTGCCGGTTGAAGGGTTTTGCCTATTCTCTCGAGGTAAGAGGCAGGTTTTTCGGGGGACCCTTCAGCCGCTAAAAATAAATTTTCGTTTGCATTGAGGGAGGGTGTGTTTACCGTATTTTTATCCTGAGATATTATGGAATCACCGGATTTTGGATAATAGTTGAGTCCCCATACAATGATGGATGCAAGCACGATGACCCCCCCGATCTTTTTGAGGTACTCGGACGATTTTTTCCACATGTGCCGGCTGGTGTTTCTGAGGGTCGGCAGCCGGTAGGGGGGTAATTCCATGACAAAGGGGGTATCCTGTTTCCGGAAAAAGAGTTTTTTAAAAATCAGGGCTGAGAGTATGGCCAAAATAATGCCTGTGAGGTAGATCCCGAAGAGCAGGGTTCCCTGGTTTTGCGGAAAGAAGGCTCCGATGAGAAGGATGTAAACCGGAAGACGGGCACTGCAGGACATGAAGGGAAGGATGAGCATGGTAAGGATGCGGTTGCTTCTGCTTTCGATGATCCGGGTTGCCATGAGGGCAGGAACGTTGCACCCAAATCCCATAACCAGGGGAATGAATGATTTTCCATGGAGTCCCACTTTGTGCATTACCTTGTCCATGATAAAGGCGGCGCGTGCCATATAGCCGGTATCTTCCATGAAGGAAATGAAGAAAAACAAAATAAGAATATTGGGTAAAAAGACGATCACACCACCCACACCGTTTATGACCCCGTCTATGATCAGATTCCTGAGATCTCCCTGGGGAAGAACGCGGTAACCCAGGGTGGAGAGGGCTTCAATGCCCGTTTCTATCCATTGAACCGGATACTGACCGAGGCTGAAGGTGAGTGCGAAGATGAGCCAGAGGAAGGCAAAGAAAAGGGGAATCCCCAGGAATTTATGGGTAAGAAAGGTATCAAGCTTTTCGCTGAAACTGCGTTTGTTTTCCTGATTGGGGACAAAGGTTTCCTTCAGGGCACCGGATATAAAACCGTAACGGGAGTCGGTAAACAGGGATTCGGGATCCTCGGCAAGCAAATTAGAGATGAATTCTCTTTCTTTTTCCACTTTTTCGAGGATGGGTTTTCCATTTTCAAGCCGGGCGGTAATCTGCCTGAACATATCATCTCCTTCCAACAGCTTAATGGCCGTATATCTGGAGCAGATCCAATTACCAGGAAGGGTGGGGGACAACTCATTCAAAAGATTCTGAACCGAATGAATGGACTCTTCCAGGTCTTCCCCGTAGGGAATATGCACAATTTTACCCGTTCCAGCCGGTTCATTGGCTTTTCGGATCACGTTTTCGAGCAGCACTCCCAGTCCTTTACCCCTGGTTCCAACGGTGGGTATGACTTTGATCCCGAGAAGCCCTGCAAATTTTCTGAAGTTAAACTGATCCCCTCTGGCCCTTAGTTCGTCGTACATATTCAGGGCCAGGACCACCGGCAGCTTCATATCGATAAGCTGGGTAGTGAGATAGAGGTTTCTTTCCAGGTTGGAGGCGTCTACCACGTTGATTACAACATCGGGTGTACTTTCCATCAGGAAGTTTCTGACGAATACTTCTTCGGGTGAATAGGAGGTAAGGGAGTAGGTCCCTGGAAGATCGTATAGATCAATGTCATACCCTTCGTATTCAATTTTGGAGAGTTTAATATCGACGGTTACCCCACCATAATTTCCCACATGTTCAGAAAGGCGGGTATAGGAGTTGAAGATGCTGGTTTTGCCACAATTAGGGTTGCCGACAAGGGCTACTTTAAGATGCTTTTTGGGGGACTGGACCCGGGAATCTTCCACGGGTTCGAGCCGGGAGCTAAAGGGAGTTTGAGGATTTTCCGGAAGGGTGGAGGATACTTCGATCATTGATGCTTCAGAGCGTCTGAGGGAGATCTCATAACCCAACAGGGAATACTGAACCGGATCCTGAAGCGGGGCATTTTTCACCACCTTAATGATTTTTCCCTTCACAAATCCCATTTCGGTAATTCGCTTCCGGAATGCACCATTCCCCTTCACCCGTGTGATCACGGCCGTCCTGCTCGTTTCCAGTTCCGATAATAACATATTCTTCACTTCCGTAGCAAGTATATTTCTTTTTTGATAAACAACGATACCAAGAAATAGGTATTTAGATATTGTTTTTCAAATTAAAATTTGACCCATACGGATTTTTTTGTAATTTACCTATAGTTTGTATCGGATGAAAAGAAATTCTCAAAGATGAATTTGTTGTAAATGAGAGGATTTGGAAGTTGATCCAACCGGGAAGGCGGATGGATTTTGGTTGGGTCGTTACGGATTGAAAAAAAATTGAAATGAAAGAAAGTGAAAATATATATGATAAGTTGAAGGAACTTTTCGGAAATGTTCCCAATACCCTTAATGTTTTGGAGGAGCAGATTGATCTTGATCTGCAGATGGAATATTTTGAACATTCAAGGAAAATTAAGAAAAACCTGAACAGTAAGAAAGTCCTGACCGATTCTCAATTGCTGTTTAATGATAAAACCGAAGATCTAAAGAAAAAGGACATATTGGTGAAGCTGGCAGCCCTGGAGGAGATTAGTGCCTTCCGTACCATAGAAAAGTTTCTTCCCGCCAGTGAGGGGTCCCTGCGCGACTGGTCCATCCTGGCTCTGAAGGAAAGCCGCATGCTTCTTGAGGCAAAATTGCTGGATGAAAATCAGGTTTTCATTTCGACCGGACTGGGAGGGAAGGGGCAGAACCTGCGTTATTTTGTTGTTTTGCTGAGTCGCAACAAGCAGGCCTTAAGTGAGGTTCAAAAGAAAATCATTCGATCAGAATTCCATTTTATTCTCAAAAAACATAAAGGAGAAGCTGAGGAGTTTAATTTTTCCGATTCCCTTGCAACGGTGAAGGCTATCATTCCCCTGAGTATTCCCGTGAAGGCGATTTTTGAAACAGCCATCTCAGAATGCAACCAATATGGGAATTTCCTTGAAAGCCGGTTTATTATAACCAATGTGAAGGAATTGTCTTTCGATGAAATCCGGGATTTGTTGGCGAAAAAGTCATGATCTGAGGATTCCTTTGTTATTAACAAAGAATTTCACGATGCTGGTGTTATTACTGCACACAACACTTCAATCCCGCAATGATTGCAGGTTCCAGATAGTTGGATTTAATGAATAAAAGGGCAAAAAAAAGAGCTGAAGCAGGTTCAGCTCACTAAAACAACTCAGGAATTCTTATCACCAAGATCATCAAACTCAACATTGGTGAAATTTTCGGCCATTTCGGTTTCATCTTCCTCAGCATGATCTTCCCTTGGGGAATAATCTTCATTCATGTGGGGATTGTTTTCCTTAATGTAGTCAATGGCAGTGGTCAATCCGTTCACGAATTTTTCAAAATCCTCTTTGTACAAAAAGATTTTGTGTTTTTCATAAAAAGATTTACCATCCCTGTTGAATCTTTTTTTGCTTTCCGTGATGGTAAGGTAAAGATCCTCGCGTCTTGTGGATTTAACATCGAAAAAATAGGTTCTTTTACCTGCTCTTACGGATTGCGAAAAGATTTCATCTCTACTGTTTTGATTTACAACTTCTTCCGGTTTTCCGTTTCCTTCTTCCATCATAACATCGATTTAATTACTGACTAATGTGTTTGTTTCTCAAAAATATAAAATAAATTTAGAAATCATTAAGAAATAGATGTTTTTGCTGTTTTTTATCCGGGTTTCCTAAATATTTACCTAAAATAAGAAAGGATTCATAAAATTTCCGGATTTCTACATTCCCTTTCCGGCCAAAGGAAAAAATATGTACATTTGCTGTCCGTAAATAACATTGAGGTTCTTTAGATGATAAGCAGAAGGCTTTTAAGAATAAAGGTTTTACAGGTACTTTACGCATATTACAAATCAGATGCTCCTGATCTGAAAAAGTCGGAAAAAGAGCTATTCTTCAGCATACGGAAATCTTATGATCTGTATTTCTACCTATTATTACTGGTAATTGATATTTGCGATTACGCGGAGTCCCGTATTGAACTTGCCCGGAACAAAAAGATACCCAGCTACGAGGATCTTCATCCCAATACCCGTTTTATCGAGAATGCGCTTCTTAATCAGTTGAGGGAGAATGGGAAATTCCGTCAGTATATTGAAACAGAACACATAAGCTGGGTTACCCATCCTGAGTTTATCAAGGAGTTATATAATGAGATGCTGAACATGGATGAGTACCGTGAGTATATGGAAACTGAGGAATTCGGGTACCCGGAAGAAAAAAAATTCATTCAGAAACTATTTACCGATCTTATCCTGCCGAGTGATTCATTGTTGCAGATCCTTGAGGAGAAATCCATTTACTGGAATGACGATCTGGAGTTTGTTATGCCCATGATTCTGAAAACCATAAAAAAGTTTACTCCTGAAAAAAACCGGGATGAGAACATTATGGATCTTTATAAAAGCGATGAGGACCGGGAATTCGTTCTCCGGCTGTTCAGGAAATCCATAGTTTTTCATGATATGAGCGTAAAGCTTATTGAAGAAAAAGCGAGCAACTGGGATCTTGACCGGATTGCTTTCATGGACCTTCTCATAATGCAACTGGCCATTACCGAGATGATGGAATTTGAATCCATTCCTACCAAGGTGTCCATTAATGAATACCTTGAGATTGCCAAATTCTATTCGACCGAAAAAAGCAATACTTTTATCAACGGAGTCCTGGACAAGATCATGCAGCAACTGAAAAGTGAAAATAAAATTAAAAAATCCGGAAGGGGACTTATCGGAGAAATTTAACTTAATTATGAAACATAACACCATCGCCGTCTATTTATTTTTTCTCTTCATAATGCTATTTGCATCATGCGGGGAACAGGTCCGTCAGGAAAATGAAAAACCCGCTGGTAACGGGGAACCTCCGAGGATTGTATTTGAAGAAACTGAGTATGATTTTGGAAGGGTCTCGGAAGGAGAAAAAGTGGGTTGGTACTTTACCTTTCGAAACGAAGGAGGGTCGGACCTTATCATTACCAATGCAAGGGCAAGTTGTGGTTGCACGGTACCTGAATACTCAAGGGAACCGGTTCCCCCGGGAGGAGAAGGAAAGGTTAAGGTAATTTATGACTCTTCCGGAAGGGGGGGTAAGGAAATCAAAACCGTTACCATAGAGTCTAATGCAATCAATAATGTTAGCAGACTCAATCTAAAGGTTGAAGTCACAGAATAATAAACCATTAATTTTCATAAACCCAAAATTATGAACGTATCATTTATTTTATTACAGGCCGAAGGCGCACAAGGATCACCGAATCCACTGACCTCATTGTTACCTCTTCTTCTTATTATTGTGGTTTTCTATTTTTTCATGATCAGACCCCAGGTGAAAAAACAAAAGGAATTAAAGACCTACCGGAGTTCTATCCAAAAAGGAGATAAAATAGTTACTACCGGAGGAATTTACGGGAAGGTCATAGAAGTTAAGGAGCAATACCTTACCGTGGAAATTGCCGAAGGTGTGAAGATAAGGATCGATAAGAATGCCGTTTTGAAGGATCCTTCGGATATTCAGGGAGCCAGCAAGTAGCTTTGATCATTTCCTTGCCGGCTTCATCCCCATTCACTATTTTAGTAGAAAAAATAATCGGGTGAGTAAGAAGTACGGAATAAAAGACTGGTTTCCTTCCGGGAAAAATGAATTCCGGAAAAAAGCTTTGCTTTTCAGCTTTTTTCTGCTTCTTTCGGTGATTTTCTGGCTGATGAATGCCTTAAGCAAAAGCTATTCGTCAGAAATTCAATATCCTATAAGATACCGGAACTTTCCCGGAGATAAGGTTTTGATCGGGGAGATGCCGGGCAACCTGTCCATTCGTGTCTATGCACATGGTTATACTCTTCTGAGGCACAGGCTAAGTGCAAGATATATTCCTATTAATTTTAACGTTCAGTCCTTTAGTCTGAACCGGTTGCGTTTGGAAGATTCTTCCCTTTATTTTATCGAAACCCGTTTCGCTCGTGAGTATATTTCAAAACAGTTGAATTCGGAATTTGAGATCCTCGACATTAAGCCCGATACCCTCTTCTTCCCCTTTACCGATATCGTTACCAAAAAGGTAGATGTGAAGTTAAGTTCGGTCTTTATGCCTGACAAACAATTTGTTTTCAGGGGGAAGCCTGAGATCATTCCCGATTCGGTAAGAGTATCCGGTCCGGAATATCTTGTGGATACCCTGGAAAGTATTTTCACTTCCGGACAGGACCAAATCCTGATTGATGCGGACAAGGAAATACAGATCAGATTGAAAGACATCAAGCACTTAAGTACGGAAACTGACGAAGTAACCGTACGTTTCAGGGTTGAAAAATTTACCGAAAAAACACTTAAGGTGCCACTGGACGTTCTTAATCTGCCTGATTCTCTCACCCTCAGGCTTTTCCCTTCCAACGTGGAAGTCAGTTGCCAGGTTGGCCTAAGTAATTTTGAAAAGCTGCAACCGGGGATGTTTAAGGCATCGGTCGATTTTGGTCATATTGACCAGGGACAAAGCAGGCTGAATGTATCCCTTGATTCGTATCCCGAATTTGTCAAATCGACAAAATTCAGTCCGCGAACCGTAGAATATTTAATCATAAGAGAATGATCAGGATTGGCCTGACCGGAGGAATTGGCTCCGGAAAGTCGACCATTTCAAGGATCTTTCGGATCCTGGGCATAGCCGTTTATGAGGCCGACCTTCGTGCAAGAGACTTAATGCAGTCTGATCCCATATTGATGGAGAAAATTAAATCCGCTTTTGGGGAGGGAAGTTATTCCGGGGGAACATTGAACCGGGCTTACCTTGGGGATATTGTTTTTAGCAGCGAAGAAAAACTTGATCAGTTAAATGGGATCGTGCATCCGGCGGTGTTTAGGGATTTTCAACATTGGTCAGAGGGGAAGCTATCCCTTCCATACATTATTCATGAGGCGGCTATTCTCTTTGAATCAGGAGTATACAAATTGATGGACTATACTATTAATGTTCATGCAGAAAGGGATTTGCGGTTAAGAAGGGTTACAGAGAGGGATAGGGTCTCAGGCGAAAAGGTGTTACAAAGAATGGAGAAGCAAATGAGTGAGGATGAAAGAAGCAGGCTGGCTGATTATCAAATCTTTAACAATGAAGAGGATATACTTATACCTCAGGTAATCAATTTACACAATAAATTTGTTTCTTTGCAATCTTAAACCTGATAAGTATGGGCAAATTCACAAAATGGATAGCCGGCGGACTAGGTTGGGCGTTTTTTGGTCCCCTGGGCGGGATACTGGGTTTCGTGGTCGGGAGTTTCATGGACCAGGATGTTCAGAATCTTGCGGGTACACAAACCCGGGAAAAAAGAACCCGCACTACAACCGGAGATTTTGCCATGAGTCTGCTGGTTCTGGTTGCAGCAGTCATGAAAGCTGACGGTAAGGTTGTCCGTTCCGAACTGGATTATGTTAAACGTTATTTTGTGGCTACCTTTGGGGAAGGAGCAGCCAGTGAGGCTGTTATGATGCTGAGGGATCTGCTGAAGCAGGATATAGATCTGCATGCGGTAACCCAACAGATTCGCAGCCGGCTTGATTATTCCTCACGACTGCAGATGATGCATTTTCTGTATGGTATCGCTGATGCCGATAAGCAGATCCCTGTGCAGGAAAAGGAAATCCTTGGACGAATTGCCAATTCTATTGGCATAAACCAGGCTGATGCTGAGTCCATCATGTCAATGTTTGTAAAATCGTCGGATGCCGCCTACAAAATACTTGAGATTGGTCCGGAAGCATCGGATGAAGATGTTAAGAAAGCTTACCGAAGAATGGCCATGAAGTATCATCCCGATAAGGTTTCCTACCTGGGTGAGGATTTCAAAAAGGTGGCCAATGAAAAATTTAAGAAAGTGAAGGAAGCTTATGAGGCCATAAAGAAGGAACGAGGACTCAAATAAAAGCAAGGAAAAGTTACACGAGACCGTTAAAATTTAAAACCATAAACGAGTGAAACTAAAAGATATTCTTTCTATTGGAGGCAAG
This sequence comes from uncultured Bacteroidaceae bacterium, assembly GCA_964572225.1. GTDB lineage: Bacteria > Bacteroidota > Bacteroidia > Bacteroidales > CAZNFR01. Next base: position 5,708 of record CAZNFR010000040.1, on the reverse strand, counting down.
CCGGGTCTTTACAAATACCTTTCCCAGGCGAAGAACGGGATAATTGTTGAAGGACTAAAAGATAAAAAGCGTTTTCCGGCCTATTCTACAGCCAAAGTCAGTTCCCTTGAAGATATTGCGGTTTTTACGGAAAGCGATGAGGTAAAACTATCTGAAGTATTTGATCGGATTCATGCGAAAGAGGAAGGGGGCCTGGCTGTCAGCCATAAATCGACTCCGGAGGAGCTAAAAGCTTATTTTGAAGCGATATTGCCGGATTATGACCGGGACCGTGTTTACATTTCAGACATTAAAAAGATCCTTGCCTGGTATAACTTTCTTCACGAAACCGGCATGCTCATTCCTGGGGAGGATAAAGAGGATAAGGATGATGCCGGGGATGAAAAGGAAGATGCAGAAAAAAGTTCACAGGAAGACCCTGAAAAGTCCTGATCAATCAAATTTTTTGGCTTCTTCCCAAATTAGATTCATTTCATCCAGGCTCATTTCTTTGAGCTCCCTGCCTTTGTGAAGGGTTTCCTTTTCGAGGTACAGGAAACGTTTGATAAACTTCCGGTTGGTTTTTTCCAGTGCGGTTTCCGGGTCAACATTGTATAGTCTGGATGCATTTATGATGGAGAAAAGCAAATCTCCAAATTCCTTTTCGGTTTCTTCCTCATTTTTTTCACCGATAACTTCTTCAAGTTCGCCGAGTTCCTCCCGGATTTTTTCCCAGATCTGCTCTTTTTCGTCCCAGTCGAAACCCACTGCTTTTACCTTCTCCTGTACCCGGTTGGCCTTGATCATTGCCGGAAGGGAATGGGGCACACCGGCAAGTACCGACCGGTGTCCTTCTTTCCGTTTTATCTCCTCCCAGTTTTCTTTGACTTCATTGCTGTTATTTACATGGATATCCCCAAAAACATGAGGATGCCGAAAAACCAGTTTTTTATTGATCCCTTCCAGTACATCAGCGATGTCAAAGGCATTTTTTTCGTCTCCAATTTTTGAGTAAAAGACGATATGCAGAAGAAGGTCTCCCAATTCTTTTTTTATCTCCTCCAGATCATTTTCGAGTATGGCATCTGCAAGTTCGTAGGTTTCTTCAATGGTGAGATTCCTGAGACTTTCCAGGGTCTGTTCCCGGTCCCAGGGGCATTTCTCCCTTAATTCGTCCATGATCCTTAAAAGCTCTTCAAATCCTTTCAGTTTTTGTTCCAGGGTATGCATTATTTCTTTACTTTATTCAAAAATTCAATTCTAATCAGGGAATTTAGATTCAGGTTTAGCAATTTTGACGCATTTCCATTGATTATGGCGATCTCAAGTAATCCGGAAAGACTGAAAAGTGCTACCAGATCCCCTTCCCGGGCAGAGGAATAGTCTTCATCAATCCTTTCAATTAAATACCTTTTACTCTGAACCGATATCTGGAAAAGCCGGTTTTTACCCATACGGTTAAACAGCTCTCTGCTGATATTGCTGAACACATTCCCATAGGAGTCGGAATAGATTACCCTGCCCGTCAGGACGTCCTCGTCTATGGTAGGACGGATGGGGATGGATGAAGCATATTCCTTATGGGGTTCTCCCATTTCCGCCAGCTTTTTTCCAGAGACCAGGTCCAGAGCTGCAGAGGTAAAGGTTGCCAGCCCGGGGAAGCTTTTAAACCCTTCCTCCTCTTTGGGATTAAGTTTGATAACTTCTGCTTCCTCCTCGGGGATAAACATGTTGAACAAACCATTATCGGATCCGATAAAGAAATGCCTCCTGTAGGAAATAGCCACAAAAGGATGTTTGTCTGAGGGTTGGGAATTAACAAAAACCAGATGTATGCTTCCTTCAGGGAAATGAGGATAACTGTTTCTGAGAATGAAAGATGCCTCGGCTGTATTGAAAGCGGTAATGGAATGATTAAGGTCAACCAGGGTTACATTTTTTCCGGCCGAGAGTAAACGCCCTTTAACACTTGCCAGGTAGTAATCATTACTTCTCCAGTCGGATGTGAGCGTAATTACGGGCATAAAGGTCTGGGCGGTTGAAATCGGAGAATATTGCTATCTGAAAAAAATACACTTATTTTGTAATTTCATTCAAAAGTAATGATTATTCTTCAATTTGATGATTGAAAAGACTATATATTTGGAAAGCATTGATCCCCTGGATTTCTTTGGAGTAAACAATAAAAGGTTTGAAATCATTGCCCGTTGTTTTCCCAAATTGAAGATTTCCTCCCGGGGAAATGAGATTCGGGTAAAGGGGGAGTCGGCCGAAATTCGTGATTTTGAAGAAAAGATAGAAATGATCATTGACTATATCCACCGGTTTAATGATATCTCCAACGATGATCTTCAGGATCTCCTGCTGGATGAGGTGCCCCAGGAAAGCGAGACGGTTGCAGACCAAAAGGATGTTTTGTTGTTTGGGGAAGGAGGGAAGCCCATAAAGGCGATCACCGTAAACCAGAAAAAACTTGTGGAGCAGTGTTTTATCAACGATCTCCTGCTGGCCATTGGTCCTGCCGGTACCGGAAAGACCTATACTGCCATTGCTCTGGCAGTAAGGGCACTCAAAATGCGCGAGATCAAAAAGATCATTCTTACCCGGCCGGCCGTGGAAGCAGGAGAAAGGCTAGGCTTTCTGCCGGGTGATTTTAAGGAGAAACTGGATCCCTATCTTCAGCCTTTGTACGATGCCCTGAATGATATGATTCCGGTCAAAAAGCTAAAAACCTTTATGGAAGAAGGTACCATTCAAATCGCACCTCTTGCCTATATGAGGGGGCGGACTCTGGATAATGCCTTTGTAATTCTTGATGAAGCACAGAATGCGACCGGGAATCAACTTAAGATGTTTCTCACCCGTATGGGCCGGAATGCCAAGTTTATTGTAACGGGTGATATAACCCAGATTGATCTTCCACGCAAATCAGAATCGGGTCTGATTATTGCCATGGATGTACTGGAGGGAATTGACGGGATCTCCATAATCGAATTTGATGAAAGGGATATAATCCGTCACCGGCTGGTAAAATTCATTGTGGATGCCTACCGGAATTACGGAGATAATGAAATATAAATCAAATAACCTATGATGAACCAGGCAGTAGTTAAAACCAATTTTCAGTTTAAGGGTCAAAAAAATCTTTACCAGGGAAAAGTAAGGGACGTGTATAACATTAATGATGAGCTTCTTGTGATGGTGGTGACCGACAGGATCTCCGCATTTGATGTTGTACTTCCCAGAGGTATTCCCTTTAAAGGCCAGGTTTTGAATCAGATTGCCACCCATTTTCTGAAGGCCACCTCAGATATCGTTCCAAACTGGATGCTGGAAAGTCCGGATCCCATGGTTACGGTTGGGAAGCTGGCCGACCCTTTCAAAGTGGAAATGGTAGTCAGGGCCTACCTTACCGGTCATGCATGGAGAGAATACAAAGCAGGTAAGCGCTCCCTATGCGGTGTTCCCCTTCCCGGCGGACTTAATGAGCATGATCGTTTACCCGAACCCATTATCACACCCACCACCAAGGCCGATGAGGGCCACGATGAGGATATCAGCAGGGAGGAAATTATTGAAAGCGGACTTGTTTCGGAAGAGGATTATAAAATGCTTGAGAAATACAGCCTGGACTTATTTAAACGAGGTACCGGGATGGCTGCCGATATGGGATTAATCCTGGTTGATACCAAGTATGAGTTTGGAAGGGCAGATGGACGGATTATTCTTATCGATGAAATCCATACCCCCGATTCCTCCCGGTATTTTTATGCGGAAGGCTATGAATCAAGACAAAGGAACCGGGAGCCTCAAAGACAGTTGTCCAAGGAATTTGTCAGAGAATGGCTGATTGATAATGGTTTCCAGGGCAAAGAAGGTCAGCAGGTACCCGAGATGCCGGATGAATTTGTAAATCAGGTTTCAGACCGATATATTGAACTATTCGAGAAGATCACCGGTAAGGAGTTTCAGAAAGCAGATCCGAAAGATATTCTTGTCAGGATTGAAGGCAATGTAAACAGTTTTCTTCATAGCTGATCTCTGTTATTCCTGATTATCTTACTCTTAACACCAGCCCTGATTTCTGGTCTGGAAATTTATTCCTCATGCATAAAATAATTGCTTATTTTAGCGTTTACAATGAGTCAAGCTGAGCTTATGAGCCAGATTTCCGTCAGGGTTTTTACCGTTGTTTTTGTTTTATTCACCCTAGGTAGCGTTTTATGGGCACAGGATCCTGTACCCGTAAAAAGATCGGGTGAAAAGGTGATCATCGAGGGTAAAATTTATTATCTGCACTCCGTAAAACCGGGACAAACCCTTTACTCCATCAGTCGTGCCTACAAGGTCAGGGAAAAGGATATTGCCCTTGAAAACCCGGGTGTGTATTCGGGTCTGCAAATCGGACAGATCCTGAAGATCCCGGTGAATACTCCGGAACTGGATGAAGTGGAAGAACCAGGGTATGACACGGCCCGCTACCTTCAGCACACCCTGACCGAAGGAGAGAACCTTTATTCCCTTTCACGAAAATACAATCTTACAGTTGAAGATATAGAAGAGGTGAACCCTGGTATCGATGCGAGAAATCTCTCCATTGGGCAGGGAATTCTTATCCCCCGGCTGAATACGGTGGTTTCGAACGACAGTTTTATCATCCATAAGGTCCGAAGACAGGAGACTTTGTATAGCCTTGCAAACCGATATAATATAAAGGAAAGTGATATCAGAAAGTATAATCCTGAACTTGAATGGGGAGGATTAAAAGCAGACCAGATCCTGAAAATTCCCAGACCCTGGGTTGTAGCGTTGAAACCGGATTATTCTGGATTAACCCAACCTGAAGACAGTCTTCAGGAGAACATTCCCGGATTGGAGATAATACATATCCAGCCTGAGGATACCCTCCCCAGGGTCGATCTCAGTGACATGATGTATCAATTAAGATATATCAACGGGAAAAGACTTAAGGTGGCCTATATGATCCCGTTTAATTACCGGGAAGATATGATAATTAAGGATGAGACGGAAGAGAGTGAGATTGATGAGGAAGGGGAGGAACAGGAAAAACCACAGGAACTTTTACCAGGCTCCATAAATTTTCTGGAGTTTATGGAAGGGAGCCTGCTTGCACTGGATTCTCTGTCTGAGCAGGGGGTAAATATTGATGTTCATTTTTACGATACACGGAAAAGTCCGACACGGGTCAGAGAGATCCTCCGGGATGAGAGAATGAGGGATGTTGACCTGATCATCGGACCCTTCTTTACTTATAATGTTGAAATTGTCTCTGAATTTTCACGAAGGTATGGTATACCCATGGTATCCCCTTTTCATACGGAAGAAGTGCTTACCCGGACCAATCCCTTCCTTTTTCAGATGAATCCCTCCTTTAAAACCGAGTTTCGAAATGCCGCCAGACTGCTTTCGGGTGAATACGATAAAAATATTGTATTTATTTATAGCGCAGACAGTCTTGAATTCCCCAGAAAGGATTTCTTCAAACAGGAATTGCTAAAGGAAATAGGAAATTATACCCATTCAGATAATGTAACCTTCAAGGAAATCGTTTACGATAATGCAGCCAAGGCTAACATAAGTATGGACCTTACTCAAACTCTCTCCAAAGACCGGGTAAACCTGATCATTATTCCTGAAGAAGAGGAAGCATTTGTGAGTGCGGTAATTACTCAGTTGTATTTTAAGCTCAGGGATTTCAATATTGAGGT